>NZ_JBHIRW010000006.1:0-87413 GCF_042197445.1 Bartonella sp. AA1HLJMS
GTTAAAGCTGCAGAAAATGCAGCAATTTTATTACGAGCTGTTGTGTGAAGAATATTTAATTGTTTCATGTTCTTTATCCTGATTAAGATTAAAACTCCCACAAATGACCCCTCTTTCATGAAGAAACTTAAAAAGATATTTTGGATCAGCCCAAGTTCTTAGTTTTCCTCTTTGTGTAAGTAACGTATATTTATTTGGCTTTCCGGTGATTGGATCATCGGAAATAAACGTAAAATACCATTCCCTTTCTGAAAGCATCACGACTGTAATCTCACGTGCTGCTTTTTGACTAAATGCTATATCAACGCTGTTTTGTTCTATCATTTTCATTATCGTTGCCCTCAATTAGAATAGATTTTGTTCAATCTTACTAATTAGAGCTTTAACATTTTCTTATCTACCTTTCATTATAATATCCTATCAAAATTCTGGATTTTCGTGAAAATATCAGTCATCACTCAGTGATCTTCTCGATGAAGAAAAATCTTCAGCTGAAAAAGCATCGTGGGCGCTACTTTCTTTATGTGTAAATGCATCTTCTTCTCCTTTTGAAGAGAGAGGAAGAGAATCTACTTTAGTTGTCTGTTCTGGTTCTTCTTTTTTAAGCTTTATAGGCTCCTGCAAGCCCTCATTTCCTCGTACAGCAGCTTTTACTCCAATATATGAAGTAATTTTTTGCATACGGGCGTGGTTTGAGTTTTCTGTATTGTAAAAATTCAGCACAGACTGCAAAGTCGCTTTTTCAAAGATGCACTTTGATGTTGTTTGTTCATAGCAGTAAGTTAAAGCGCTTTGTACAGCTGTAATATTTCTGCAAAAATCAAACGCATCAAAAAGAGAAAACAATTTCACATTCCCAACATCAATTTGCCCTAAAATTATGTTAAAATTATGTTCACTCTGTTTAGCTGTTGCGATTGTTTCCTTAAACTGAGATGATTGATAGAAGAAGTTATCTTTATCATCTGTTACATAGACATTGTCCCGCGCTTCTTGTTCGGCGATAACTGAAAATGTTATGGGAGGCGTATTGGATATGTATGCAGCAGCAAAAAATGTGAAATCTGGAACAATCATTAGCAATACACCTTATTATGAAGAATTTTATTAATACAAATGCTAATTCTTTGTAGTACATTTTCTCGTTGTTTTTTGATTTTATAAATTTGCAGAATGAGATTGTTTAGCTTAGAATATTCTTTGTGATTATTGCTTTGTTCTCTTCTAAGAATATTTCTAATATATGCGAATACCCAACCAACAAGATAAAAGTGTGGAATAAAATAGAGCACATTACGCCAACCAATATTATTGGAATCACGAAGAAAGGCGCTGCTTTTAAAAAATAATAATCTTTGATACTGTATTGAAGCTGCTTGTTTTATATAATTCTCTAGTTGCAAAAATCTTTTCAAAAAAAATTTATACGAAGTAAAAAGCCGTTGTGTATGAGGGGAGGTTTTCTTGTCATAATGAACTACACTATCATTATACAGAGAGGGCTTGTTCTTTGTTGCGTATTGCCATAACTTATAGAGTGACGATTTATATTTACTTTTGACTACTGATTCATAAGAGTCAGAGAGGTGTGATGGCGCTTGAGCACTGCATTTAGTAGTTCCAGCAATTGAACTGAAAAAAGATGCAGTGGTGGTAATTGATATACCAATAAACAGCTCTTTGTGGTTCAAAGCACATCTCCGTCAAAGTGATATATGTATCGTAATTTTAATTTCGATAATAAATGGACAGAAATTGTCTATAATTGTGTTTAAAATATGGCAAAAAGAAATTCTTTTTTGCAAGGGGAGTAATTAAGGTGAATGATCTCAAAAATATGAATTTTGATGAACTACAAGAGATGCGTACACAAATCGATGTGGAATTAAAAAAACGGCAAGCAAAGGAAAAGCAAAATGCGCGACGAAAAATTCTTGAAATTGCTAATGCCCATGGAATTGATATCGCTGATCTTGTGAGCAAAGAGCGCCATTATAGAAATCCCAATAACCAATGGGAATTATGGAATGGGCGTGGACGTAGACCTAAGTGGATTAAAGAGTGGTTGGAGAATGGGTATACACTTGATGAACTCGAAGTAACGTAACACGTGTGCGATCTTTACAAGATAAGGGAATACCAAGGAATGTAAATGCAAGAAGTATGCTCTTTTGGGTAATTTAATTGTATAAATATACTGAACGAATATATTAAAGTATTGAGTTACCAAATACAATGATAGGGAGCGTGAAAAAGTTTATTTAAATGCAAAAGGTATTGTTGTTATAATCTGGTAAGAATAATGATGATGCCAGATTGGAATATTGTAATTGCTTTTGGCATGTGAGAGAGGGGGGATATTTTACTTCTTTTTATCGTTTCATTAACGTTGCTCTTTTTAGTCTATGTAAATAAATAGTTTTATTGATTATTTACAAAAATGGTCGAAATGAGAATAATTTATTGCATAGGGATTTTAACTCAATATGTAAAATGATAATTTTATCAATTAATGTGTTAATAAATTAGCATACTTATATTTTTGGAATACTGTTCTGTAGAACAAGCCTGATGTTATAGATTTTGTTTGGTATTTTTTCTGTAAGATTATATATGAGGCATTTACTTTATTTATCGTTCGTTTAGTTGAGATGAGTGAGTGTGTAGAAAATGGAAAATTTCTATGGCTGTTATGGGTTTTATAGAATTTATGACATATTTCTGAGCGTTTGTGATTAAAATTCATTTATGAGCGTTTATGAATAATGAATAAAGAGCGTATTTGAAAATAAAAGGATTGGATTATTTCTATTGAAGTTTATCTTCTTTTATGGTGTGAAATAGGGGGATGATATGCGGTTTTACAATTGTGTGTGATGGTATAGAGTACGGAATACTTTGTTATATATTGGAATATTTTTTCTAAAGTCGTGTGGTATTCCACAATAAGTTAAAGAGTTTGTCTGAGAAGCAGAATGCCCCAAACGGAATACATTTATGTTTCCAATTTACACGCTTTTTTAAAAGAAAAATTTTTCAATGCAACTAAGCTTATTTTATAGCGCTTCTCGTGAATAGTATAACGTAAAAGTCTCTATGAGCATATAAAATCCATTGTACACCACCATTTTTACTTCAATAAAAAGTATAAGCCGGTGCCATTATATACTTTACTCGCCTCCAATATTGCTAAAGTCCTTAGTTCTTGAGAGAGGGAGGCTTTTGTCGCTTTGTTTAATTGTTTTATTTATACGACACTTTCGCTTGTGATGTGCAAGCGAATGATTTTGATTGCTTCAACATGAGAGAGATTTGAAATAAGGGTATTTTATGATCTTTAGATTTCTCACTCAGTATGAGAATAATGAATTTATTATTTATAAAGAAAAGTGTTGTGTGCTAAAATGTCTTGTTTATTTTATTATGCTGTGAAATGGCTCCTTTAAAGGTGTGGTGATATAAGGCAACCTCTTTGAGACATTAAATGTTTTTTTCAGTGTATGGTGAGTATTCTTAAAATGTAGCTTGCTTGTCGAGTCTTATGTGGAGTGAAATATGGGGGGAGGAAGGCAAGAGAAAATTACTCGACAGGAATCCGGTTTGCAAACAGATTAGATGAGATAGGAATTTTTTGTTCTTTGAAGGAGGGAGGCAAAGGTTATAAAATAGTATGAATTTTTGTTTAAAGTGGGAAGCCGTGTAGAAGACGTGGGGCATTTGGAGTGAGTCCGGCAGCTTCTTGAATGAAGTATTTTTTTATTTTTGGTGCTTGATTAATGATTCCAAGGCCGGTATCGCGGAGCATCCTTAAAAGAAGGTTATCATTAGAAAAGAGTTTATTAAGCCAATCATTGCTTAAAGCCATACGGACAATTTCAAAACGTCTCCAGCTTTGATAGCGCTCTAAAGCTATGAGGGAGCCAATATCAAGACCTAGTCGTGCTGTTTCAATAATCACTTCAGCCAGCGCAGCGCTATCGCGTAATCCTAAATTGAGTCCTTGTCCTGCAATGGGGTGGATGGTATGGGCGGCATCGCCAACAAGAGCAAAACGTGGTTTAATGCATTGACGTGTTAAAGAAAGGCTCAAAGGAAAAGCTTGACGTTCGCCATCCCAAGAGAGTTTACCTAATCGATGGCCAATGCGTCTTTCGAGTTCTGTTTCAAAAATAAGTGCATCAGCTTTGAGATAATATTGCGCAGTTCTATGATCTTCATTCCACACAATAGCGGATCGGTTGCCTTTGAGAGGGAGAAGAGCGAAAGGGCCAGCAGGTAAAAAATGTTGAATTGCTTGACCATTATGGGGTTTTTCATGTTCAACTGTGCAGATGATTGCTGTTTGTTTATAGGGATGAGAAAAATTTTTCAGACCAGCTTTTTGGCGTAATTTCGAATGGGCTCCGTCAGCTGCAATAAGCAATTTTGTTTGCCAAACCTCTTCATTATTTAAAGTGACGGTTGTATGTTGATCTTCTTGATGAAAATCAATGACACGGGTGTTTGTAATAACAGGGATATTGAGACCTTTGACACGTTTTTTTAAAGTGTTGATGAGTTCTCTATGCTCTACCATAGCAGCAAAGGGCTCGCCGGGATTAATGTCGCCTTCAAAGGTTAAAAGAGTGGGTTTGACAGGATCATTTGTGCTTGTATCTGTGATGATCATTGAATGAATGGGTTGCGCATAGGGTTTTATAGGTTCCCAACATTGTAATTGTTTTAACATACGAATAGAAGCAGCAGCAAGGGCAATGGTTCGTATGTTAGAAGCAGGGGGATCTCCTTGTGGAGCAGCATCAACGATTTTTATTTTCAGATTAGGGGCTGTTTGCTTGAGTGCTATCGCTAAGGTTAAACCGACAGCTGCCCCTCCGGCAATGAGCAGATCACATTGTTTAGTTTTATGAGATTTAATTTTTTTATTGGGTTGTACGTTTTTATTGCGATTAGAACACACAATACTTCTTCCATTGTTTATAGTTTGCTTTCTTTTAAAAAGAATATCTTTTTACATTGCCTAAAATATCTTAACCTTTACTTTTCTCTCTGCTTTACAAAAACGAGGTTTCTTTTTAGCGCCAATCTGATGACAGATTGGTTTTTCAGAGTTTTTCTGCTTAATCATTTATGTGATTCATCTTACAGATTTATCGGATAAGCTTTTTTTAATATCTTCTTCAATTCTTTTTACACTTGGTTGATAAAAAAGAAAACTAAAAATAAACAAAGATGGTCGTGTATTTTTTAAGTTGTGTGAGTTACTTCAGTATGCTTGTCCTGAAGGGGGCTATTTCGTTAGTATGATAGATAAAAATAGATAAAAATTGTGGTCATTCGTGATGGTTAAAACAGTATTCATATTTTGCCGTTATCATGATGTAGCGTAAAAAATATTATTTGTTTAGGAAGGTGCTTATAGCACCCATGTAACACTTTACACATGAGGTGTTTTTTGGTTGATCGTGTGATAAATATTCAGGGAGAGCTTTTTGTGCGCCTTATGAAGGATTGTCTCTTAGGGTGGTGGGTATATGAATGATATAAAGTGGTTAGAGGTAGAACACGCTAGATAAGAAGTCGGATTGTTTACAGGCTATTTGTTTACAAATCGGCACAGAGTTTAAGCTTCATGCTTTTTTAGAGAGAGAGGGAGTTATAACTCTTTAAAATATGAAAGTTTTGTATTTGGAATTGATAGATGCACCGAAGTTCTTCTCCTTATGATTCATTAGAAGTGCGAAATTCTCAAGGTTCGCGTCTTATTGAGATGTTTTTACGTCAGATAGGAGTATTTATTGGGCTCGGGCTTTTGGGCTTTATTATTTTTTGTGTGTTTGCTTTGGCGACGTGGAATGTTGCGGACCCATCTTTAACCCATGCAAGTACAAATGAGGTTACAAACCTTATGGGGTGGATGGGGGCAATTTTTTCAGATTTTATTATGCAGTTTTTTGGCTTGGCCAGTCTTTCTGTTTTGTTGCCACCGTTATTTTGGTCTTTTCTCTTGTTGGCGCAAAAGAATATCTACAATTTGACTTTGCGCTTTTTTTTATGGGTGCTATCAACGATTTGTTTTTTAATTGCTTTTGCCCTTATGTCACCTGTTGCTTCTTTTACTTATTGGCCATTGCCAATGGGATTGGGAGGGGTTTTAGGAGATAAAGTTTTAAGTGTTGCTTCTTCAGTCTTTCCTCTTTTTCTTTCTCCTCCTTACACGGTGTTTTTCAGTGTTGTTTTTATTCTTTTAGGTTTTTTCACCGCTGCTTTTGCTGGTAATGTGATATGGCGGCGTCGAACAAAGAAAAGAAAAGAAAAAAGCATTCCAAAAGACGAAATCGTTAATCCAGTCTTTGAGTTGGAAGAAGATACGGAATATGCCGCAGAGGAGGATCGTGAAAATCATGGTTTTTTTGCGACAACTTGTGGCGCTCTTTTGCATCTTTTTTATTTTTTACAAGCGCGTTTTTTTCGTTTATTCTGTTTCAAAAGGCGTTTTCAGAGTAAAGGGCAAGGAAAGCCATTTGATCGGATTGAGCCAACTTTTTTAGGTGAAAAAGTAAAGTGTGAGGAAAATCAAAATAAAGCCTATGTTTCTCCTGTTAAAAATCGAAAGTTTTTAACAGCTTCTTCAAAGGGTGGTTTTGTTCTTCCTCTTGTAGATTATCTTTCGGTTCCACCACCGTCTGTTAAGGATGCAAAACTTTCTCCTGCTGTTTTAAGAGCAAATTCTCAGGAGCTTGAAGGGGTTTTGTTAGATTTTGGAGTCAAAGGAAAAATTATAGATGCTTGTCCTGGACCGGTGGTAACTTTGTACGAATTTGAACCGGCAGCAGGCATTAAGTCTTCCCGTATCATTGGTTTGGCAGATGATATTGCACGCTCGATGCGTGCGATTTCGGCGCGTGTTGCGGTGGTTCCAGGACGTAATGTTATTGGAATAGAACTGCCTAATGCAAAGCGTGAGATGGTTTATTTACGAGAAATGTTGCAGGCGCAAGAATTTATTGACAGCAAAGCCAAGCTAGGACTTGCTTTGGGTAAGACAATCGGGGGGGAAGCTGTTGTTGCAGATTTAGCAAAAATGCCCCATCTTTTGGTTGCTGGTACAACAGGATCGGGAAAGTCTGTTGCTATCAATACAATGATTTTATCATTGCTTTATCGTATGACACCTGAACAATGTCGTCTCATTATGGTGGACCCGAAAATGCTTGAGCTTTCGGTTTACGATGGCATTCCCCATTTATTAACACCCGTGGTGACGGATCCTAAAAAAGCCGTGATTGCTTTAAAGTGGGCTGTTCGTGAAATGGAAGAGCGCTATAGTAAAATGTCAAAACTAGGCGTTCGTAATATTGATGGGTTTAATGCACGTCTTAGGGAAGCTGCAAGTCAGGGAGAGACAATGGTGCGGACAATTCAAGTTGGATTTGATCGTGAGACTGGTGAGCCTCTTTATGAAACGGAAACACTTGATTTTAGTCCTATGCCCTATATTGTTGTCATTATTGATGAAATGGCTGATTTGATGATGGTTGCTGGTAAAGATATTGAAGGAGCGGTTCAACGTTTAGCACAAATGGCACGTGCTGCCGGTATCCATGTAATTATGGCGACACAGCGTCCTTCCGTCGATGTTATTACTGGGACGATCAAAGCCAATTTTCCTACACGTATTTCTTTTTCTGTGAGTTCAAAAATTGATAGCCGAACAATTTTAGGCGAACAGGGGGCCGAGCAATTATTGGGACAAGGAGATATGCTCTTTATGATGGGAGGAGGACGTATTCAGCGTGTGCATGGGCCTTTTGTTGCGGATGATGAAGTGGAGCAGGTTGTTGCGCATCTCAAAGAGCAAGCACGACCTGATTATTTAGAAACAATTACGCAAGAAGTTGAAGAGGATGGTGCTGATGTTTCTTTGTCTTCTCCTTCAGAAGATGATCCCTATAGTCAAGCTGTTGCTATTGTGCTTCGTGATCGTAAGGCTTCAACCTCTTATATTCAACGCCGTTTAGGCATTGGTTATAACCGCGCTGCGACATTGATTGAGAGGATGGAAGAAGAAGGTATTATTAGTCCAGCAAATCACGCAGGGAAACGAGAAATTTTAGTGCCTGCTGAAGAAGAGCGCTTTTGAAAAATCTTTATAGTTGTTTTTTATAATACCTTATAAAATAAGTGTTTATCCTATTGTATCGTAGAAAGTCTGCATTTTCATATACCAGCTCTCAATTTGCGATAGCTCCTTGGTACTTAAGACTCCTTATAAGGGGATTCTTTATCTTATATAACTTTTATCCATACACCAACCTTGCTTGTAATGTGCAAGCAAATGATTTGAATTGATTTAATATGAGAGAGTATGTGATGAGAGAATCTTATTGTATTTGGCGTTATGATTTAAGTTAAAAAGATAAATTGTTATAAATCAATATCTTGGTATAAAATAATGTCATTGCGAGTGTAGAGGGGGGTAAAAGCATGTAAGGTTTGGTATTTAAGTGTCTTTTTAAGTGCGCTCTAAATATTTAGGGCAAGGCTGATCTGTCGAGTCTTAATATAAATGAATTATATGGGGTGGGAAGCTAAGTGAAATTTGCTAAACTCCAAACTGTTTACAGAGTGGTTCGGATGAAGATTTTTATTCTTTTGGGTGGGAAGGAAGTCAAAAAAACATTTTTGACACTTAAAAGAGCTTTCAGGTTCGCGAGTAATATGTTTAGTCCTTAATCCATTATGTATTGACTATAATTTATGTTGCTTCATAGATTAGGGGTGGGAAAGAATATATTATGCGTTTAGAAAATCAGCAGAAAAGCAGGAAAATTTGATGATTTCGGAAACTTAAACGCAGACTGGTTATTTGGAAACGATACCGCAAGAAATAAAAAAGGATGTTTCTTTAGCTTTTTCTTTAGCAGATGATTCCTATTGTCAAGCTGTTGCTATTATGCTTCGTGATCGTAAGGCTTCAACTTCTTATATTCAATGTTGTTTAGGCATTGGTTATAATCGTGCCGCCACATTGATCGAAAGGATGGAAGAAGAAGGCACCATTAGTCCAGCTAATGATATAGATAAGCGAAAAGTTTTGGAGACTGTCGAAGAAGAATACTTTTAAAAATCTTTTGATATTTTTTTCAAACAATATCTTTATCTTATAAAGAAGAGTATTTATTCGTCGTTGATCACTTAAGTTATGAATTATAAAGTCAATTAAGTATTGCTTGGGAGCATTTTTTATGAAAACGTCTTTTTTACTGCAAAGAAGAGTCTTTGGGTTGGTGGGAATTATTGTCTTTTGGTGTTTAACTGTTCCTGTTTTTTCGCAAGCATCTAATAAAGTGATAAAGGCGCAAAATGTTGTGAATCACTTTGCGGCAATCAAAACAATGACAGGTGATTTTATTCAGTTTAGTCCAAAGGGAAAAATGTCTCAGGGGACATTTTATTTAGAGCGCCCAGGGAAAATTCGTTTCATTTACAAAAAAATGCCTTTACAGATTATTTCAGATGGCCAATTTGTGGGTATTAACAATCGGGCTTTGAATACTTGGAACTTTTCACAACTTTCGCAAACGCCAATGAAATTTTTGTTGGATGATAAAATTGATGTATCTTCTGGGCGCTTGTTCGCATTTCGCGAAGATCCAGGGGCTGTAACGATTGTTCTGCGTGATAAAACGATTGGGGCAGGGCAAATAAGGATGGTTTTTGATTCTAAAGGCTCTGCTTTGCGACAGTGGACAATTGTTGACCAACAAAATTTGGAAACTACTGTGCAGATTATGAATGTGCGGACAGACGTCCGGTTCGCTAATGGGATGTTTGCACTTCCTTCGAAGAAATGAAGAAAGAGTGTTACGTCATTGGGATTAAAACAAATGTTCTTTCGTATTGCGACTTGGAATATTAATTCTATTCGTTTGCGTCTTGCACAGGTTTTTCAGTATTTGGAACTCTTTTCCACAGATGTTTTGTGTCTACAGGAAACAAAATGTCCAGATGCTTTATTTCCAGTGGAGGCTTTTGAAGCAGCGGGTTATAAGCATATCGCATTGAGTGGACAAAAATCTTATAACGGGGTGGCTATTGTTTCTCGTTTGCCTTTTAAAAAGGTAGAAAAACGTTTTTTTTGTCAAAACCAAGATTGCCGTTATATCTCAGTTATTGTGGAAGCCCATGGGAGAAGCTTGCGGATTCATAATTTTTATGTTCCTGCTGGGGGAGATATCCCTGATGCTGATGTGAATGAAA
Source organism: Bartonella sp. AA1HLJMS (assembly GCF_042197445.1). Taxonomy (NCBI): domain Bacteria; kingdom Pseudomonadati; phylum Pseudomonadota; class Alphaproteobacteria; order Hyphomicrobiales; family Bartonellaceae; genus Bartonella; species Bartonella sp. AA1HLJMS. Next base: position 10,264 of record NZ_JBHIRW010000006.1, read on the forward strand.
AGTTTCGTCATAAGCTTGATTTTTTAGAAGGAATGTCCTCCATTCGTGCGGATCAAGGCGATGGTCTTTCTTCTCTTTTGGTGGGAGATTTAAATATTGCTCCTTTGGCAGAGGATGTTTGGTCTCATCAGCAATTGTTGAAGGTTGTAAGCCATACTCCCATTGAAACCGAGCGTTTACAGGATTTGTGTTGTCAAGGTGGATGGGTTGATCTGATGCGGTTGCATATTCCTGTTCCTACCAAGCTTTACACATGGTGGAGTTATCGTGCTCGCGATTGGGCATTTACCGATTATGGGCGGCGGCTTGACCATGTTTGGTCTTCTCAAGATTTAGCCCCTTTTGTTGTAGATCTTTCGATTTTTCGTGATGCGCGCGGATGGGAACGTCCTTCAGATCATATTCCTGTGCAAACTGTATTTGATTTTTCACGTCAAGTTTGAAATAAGAGGTAAATAAAGTATTAATATTAAATAATGATTCTGAAAGAATGCGGGAGACTGGATGTATATCAGAAATCTCAAATGGGGCGCTTCTCGTGGATTATTTTTTAGTGTCTTGTTGTGTTTGCTTTTGTCAGGATGTATGGTTGGTCCTAATTACCAGAAAACATCTTTTCGTGTTCCAGCAGTTTGGGGAGAAAAATCTGCACAGACTGCAGGGCAGCCCATTGCGCTTGCCGGATGGTGGCGGCATTTGAATGATCCTGTTCTAGATGCGTTAATGGATTACGCGATTTCTGGAAATAATAATGTTGCTGTTGCCAAAGCTCGGGTACGTGAGGCGCGTGCGGGTTTAGGACAGGTTGTGGGAACTCTTTTGCCAAATGTGTCCAATTCAATTTCAGGAACCCGTAGTCGTTCTGGACAGTCTGATGCATTGTTCAACCAGTATAGTAGTGGTTTTGATGCAAGCTGGGAGCTTGATTTTTTTGGTGGGCATAAACGTGCGGTTGAAGCGGCGCGTTATGGCCTTGATGCGGCTGTGGAAGATATGCGCGCTACCATGGTGACATTACTAGGAGATGTGGCAACAAATTATGTGCAAATGCGTGGCTGGCAACAAAAGTTGTTTATTGTGCGGCAAATTGCTGTATCACAACGTAAAACTTATGAACTGATGCGCGCTAGATTAACAGCTGGTGATGTTTCTGAGCTTGATGTTTCAAATGCGCAAGCACAAATGGCAAATACAGAAGCAGATATATCACAGATGGAAGCGAATTTAGCAATGAGCGTTCATCGCCTTTCTGTCTTAACTGGTCGTGTGCCTACGGCATTGAAGGATCTTTTACAAAAAAATGCTAAGCATGCAAAGATTCCACAACCACGCTGGCCGATACCAGCAGGAATTCCAGCCGATATTTTGTTAACACGTCCAGATTTGCGACGGGCAGAGCGTCAATATGCGCAAGCGACAGCACGGATTGGTCAACGTGAAGCAGATCGTTATCCATCACTTACTTTAACAGGTAATATTTCGACAGCAGCAACGGCAATTGATCAATTATGGAAAAATTCAACGATTGGCTGGTCTTTTGGACCTGGTCTTCGTTTTCCTCTTTTTAATGGAGGTCAGGTCGAGGCTTCTATTGCGGTAGCGCGCGCGCAGCGTGATCAAGCTTTTATTACTTATCGAGCTGCTGTGTTGGAAGCTTTAGAAGATGTAGAAAATGCGCTTGTAAGATTAACGAAGGAACATCAACGCTTAGAAAAGCTAATCGTTGCGAATAAAGCTTCTCTTCATTCCTTAAAACTTTCACGGAACCTTTTTGAGAATGGAAATACTAGTTTTCTTGAATTGTTAAATGCTGATCGCTCTTATTATTCTGCACAAATGGCGCTTAAAGATAGCCGTGTTTCTTTGGTTACGCAATATATCACGTTGATGAAAGCATTGGGGGGGGGCTGGGATGGCGTTGTTGATGTATCGCGTCCAGAAGTCGTTGATAATGCACCTCGTTCGCGTGCAAAGGTAGGGAAATGAAAAAAAACTTACTCAAAAATTTCATTACAAAACACAAAAAACTTTCCTTCTTTTTAACTGCTATATTTCTCATTCTCTTGCTGTTATGGTTACGTTCTGTTTTTTTTGGAACATCTACTCCAACTTATATAACAGCGGTGGTGAAACGTGGGGATATTGAGGAAAGTGTTTTAGCTTCTGGTCTTGTACGTCCTTACCGGTTGGTGGCTGTTGGTGCGCGAGCAACAGGGCGTGTGGTGTCAATGCATGTTTCCCCTGGAAGTGTTGTGAAAGAAGGCGATCTCTTGGCAGAAATTGATCCTACAGATCAGGAAAATGATTTAAAAAGAAAAAAAGCAGCATTATCGCATTATTATGCGAGTTTGGTAGAACAAGAAGCCTATCTTTCTCTTGCACAGAAAAATTTAGAGCGTCAGAAAAAAATGATTGAAACACGGGCGATTTCACGGGCGAACCTCGATGAGGCTGCGACACAGGTGAAAATACGCGAGGCGCAAATTGAACAACTTCGTCAGCAGATTGTGCAAGCACAAATTGATGTGGAGAGTGCAGAGGTTAATTTAGGTTATACACGCATCACTGCCCCTGCAGCGGGAACGGTTTTGGCAACAGTTGTGGAAGAAGGGCAGAATGTGAATGCGGTTCAGTCGGCGCCAACAATTGTTATTTTGGGTGATTTATCAAAGATGACGATTAAGGCGCAAATCTCAGAAGCAGATATTCTTAAAGTCCGAGCTGGACAACCACTTTATTTTACAGTTTTAGGTAATTCACAGCGTCGTTATGAAGGCGTTTTAGAAAAAGTAGAGCCGGCTCCTGAAACAATTCGTGCTGATGTGAGTATTAATCCTGGTATGGTGAGTGGTTCTAGTGCTTTAATATCATCGGCTATCTATTACAATGGAATTCTACATGTTGATAATGCGGACAATTTTTTGCGAACCTATATGACTGCTCAAGTTCATATTATCTTAGGGCGCGCACAGAATGTCTTGTTGGTTCCAAGTAATGCTTTACGCGATGAGACAAGAGAGCGTAAAGCATGGGTTTCTGTTTTGGTGGGGGAAAATAAGTTGGTTACTAAACAGGTGAGCGTTGGGTTGAATAATAAGGTTATGGCAGAGATTATTTCAGGACTTAACGAGGGTGATGTCGTCGTCACCAGTTCGTCTGATGGATTGATGCCCGAGTCTTCTAACATGCATAGCGAAGACGAGAGTTAAAGCATGAGCACAAATCAAGCAGATGCTGTCTTCGTCTTGGAAAATATTGTGCGCAAATTTCCTGCGGGCGAAGCGTTTGTTACCGTTTTGAAAAACATCAATCTTACCATTAAACGTGGTGAAATGGTGGCAATTGTAGGTGCTTCCGGTTCAGGTAAATCTACCTTGATGAATATTTTAGGCTGTCTTGACCGCCCAACTTCTGGCCGTTATTGGATCTCTGGTAAAGAAATAGCTTCCCTTTCTGCGGATGAATTGTCGGCTTTGCGACGTAATCATTTTGGTTTTATTTTTCAGCGTTACCATTTGTTGAATGAATTGACAGCTCTTGGTAATGTTGAAATTCCGGCTATTTATGCGGGAAGTGCCGTGGAAGCAAGGAAACAGCGGGCACAGGATCTTTTAACACGTTTGGGCATGGGTGATCGGATAAATCATCGTCCAAATCAGCTGTCCGGTGGTCAGCAACAACGTGTTTCTATTGCTCGGGCGCTCATGAATAATGCGGAGGTCATTCTTGCAGATGAACCAACTGGTGCATTGGACAAAAAGAGTGGGCAAGAAGTATTGCATATTTTGGATGAACTTCATCAAGAGGGACGTACTATTATCATTGTAACCCATGATATGCAGGTGGCTGAAAGAGCAGAGCGTATTATCGAAATCAGTGATGGGGAAATTATTGCTGATAAGCGGTCAAGGGTTGCAAAAACAAAAGTTGGTGGAAAATCTCTTCAGGAACAACAAAATCTAAAAGGCCAACAAAAACTGGGCTTTTTTCGTTCTTTTGTTGAGCGATTCCGTGAGGCGTTTGTGATGGCTCTGTTGGCAATGAATGCACATCGCATGCGGACTTTTCTAACAATGCTTGGGGTGATTATCGGTATTGGGGCGATTATTGCTATGGTGGCTTTAGGGAATGGTACACGAGAGAAAATTCTGGAAAATTTTAAAAGTTTGGGTGCTAATACATTAACCATTTTTCCTGGCAAAAGTTTTTCTGATCCACAAGCAGAAAAAATAACCAGTTTGGTTGAAGCTGATGCAGAAGCCTTGTCTGGGTTACCTTATGTTTCTGGTGTAACACCTCAGATTTCAACAAGCTCAAAAGTGCGTTTTGGTGCAGTTGAAGTCAATGCTGTCATTGTGGGGGTGGGAGAACAATTCTTTCAGATACAGGGGCTTAAAGTTTTCAAAGGACAGTTTTTTGATCAAAAAAGTGTCCATGATCGGGCGGTTGATCTCGTGATTGAAAAAGAAGCATTGTCTGTTCTTTTTCCCCATAGCCATGAAAGCCCTCTTGGCAAAGTGGTGCATGTGGGTAATGTTCCAGCGCGTATTATTGGTGTTGTTGATTCGCAAAATCACGCAAATGGAAATGCATCAAATACATTACAGCTTTATTTGCCCTATACAACAGTGCAAACGCGTTTTCTTGGTACAACAGAAGTTCGTGCAATTACTGTTAGGATTGCTGATGATGTCGATTCACATTTAGCGGAAAACATGGTGAAACGTTTTCTCATTATGCGGCATGGTGGAGAAGATTTTTTCATTAGAAATTCAGAATTCTTTCGTGAACGTATCATGGAGAGTACACATATCTTAACACTTTTAATTTCTTCAATTGCAGCGATTTCCCTGATTGTAGGTGGTATTGGGGTGATGAATATTATGCTGGTCACCGTTTCTGAGCGGATCAATGAAATTGGTGTGCGTATGGCAGTTGGTGCACGCCAAAGTGATATTTTGCAGCAGTTTCTCATTGAAGCGGTGTTGGTTTGTGTCATTGGTGGTGGTTTGGGGATCTTGCTTGGGCTTTCTATCGGTGGCTTGTTTCTTCTGTTTAAGGCACCTATCCATCTTATCTATACCATTGAATCGATCATTATGTCTCTTACTTTTTCAACCCTCATAGGAATATGTTTTGGCTTTTCTCCAGCGCGGCAAGCTTCACGGCTTGACCCTGTTGTCGCTCTTTCACGCGATTAAGCTTTATCAATTGGGGCATGTTTGTTCGTGATGCTTTCCACTGGATGAAGCATTTATGAAGCGAAACATGAATGGAAAAAGTTTAGCATTATTTGCTGCTCTATTTTAGAAAACGCTTTGTTCATTAAGTGGAGCGTACCACTAGAGGTGAACGTTTTATAGGGCACCCCATCATGTGAGATATGGTAGGCATATAAGCCTTATTGAGGCATTAAATGTTTTGAGAATGCATGATGAATATTTTTAAATCTTTCTTGTCGAGTCTTATGGAAGTAAATCCTATTAAGGAGAAGTTAAATGGAACCCGTTAGAATGAGATTGCTTGCAGACTGAATTTTGTTAAAAATTCTCGTCTTCTGAGATGTGAAGAGGAGAACAAATGAAATATACTGCGCGACGATTCTTAAGATTTAATCTAAAAAGAGGCGGGGGAAGTGAATAGTATATTTGCTAACAAACAAAAGAACAAAAAAGAAGGTTGATGCCAAAAACAGCTTAAACCTCCGTTCTTCCAAAAAAATGAACTGATATCGAGATAGTTGAGCAGTTTAAGAGGTTTCGTTTAGTCTTTTTAAGATTTTCGGAAAAGAGGTTATGAGGATTTCTCACTTTTAGTTTTGCAGAGGGTGGTGCAAATTATAGGTGTTTAGGTTTATGCAAATAAATTATGATCGTGCTCAAGTTTTAAAATGTGACCTAAGACACAGCCATTTTCTGTTCCTTTATGCGAGTAACTTAGCTTTCTTTAGAATATTTTGTTTAAGGCATCGCTTTTTTCTGCCTTATCTCATGATTTTGAAGCTGAAGGATAAACAAGCCATTTGAGTTTCTAGGGTAAGGATGCCGTCAGATACTCGGTAGGGGGCGTGATCTTAAGAACTAATACCGTGAGATGCGGGTTTGATTTCATGAGTTTGGTGAGGAAGACAAAAAGTTTGAGAGGCGGATGGCTTCTTATGTTGAATGATGTATGAATGAAAAGGGCTTTCATTTATTGAAAAAGAATAAGCTCATATTCAGCAGGTGTGAGATGAAGTAAGAGAACACCGTAATACCAAGCTGCAGTTATGTTGCTAAAGAACATAATGGCGCTAGTGATGAGCAATGGTATGTCTAGTTGGTATGGTATTCTTCCTCCTGCTACAAGTCCGATACAGAGCGCCATTGTGTTGCACATTGACACTCTTGTTTTAAAGAAAGATTTCTCAAGGTATCCAAGCCTATTTTGCGACGCTGTTCATGGTAAATCTATTGAGCACCTCCATCTTTACGCTTATGAAGTAATAAGCCGGGCACCATCATTATATTTGCCAGCTCGTGGGTGTTGCGATAGACCTTGCATTAAGACGGTTCATAAGAGCCATTTTTAGTCATTTCTTGTACAGTTTTTCTCCACACACTCATTCCGCTTGTGATGTGCAAGCGGGTGGTTTTGATTGATTCAAGATAAACAGATTTGAAATGAGAAAATCTTACGTTATTCAGAGTTCTAATTTAATATGAATGATGCTATATTATCATTATAAATCAATATATTGTACATATAAAAAAGAATTCTAAAACCACCCGCTATAAAGTATAAGAAGCGAATAATTAGTCTACGAAAGAACAAAAGACAAAGAAATATTTCAAAAATCAATATTTTGAATATCACAACTAATATTTTGCGTATTTATAGTGAAATTATATGCATGATCGTTCGTAAAATGCGCTGTTTTGTGTGTGGAGTTTCTTCCTTGGTATCTTGTGTGTTCGCAGGTGTCCTATCCATTTCCTCCTCTCATTCTTAAGCTAAATCCTAAAATTATTGCGCACTTTATTGTGTATTCTTAACAAAAGGCAAAAAATATTTTCAAAATCATCACGCCTTACCGTTTATTTCCATAGGGATATAGACATCAATAAATGCATCATATGATTTGGGGGATACTCAAAAAGATCAAAAGATTCTCTCTTGTTGATTTAATTAAGCATAGAAGAAATGTCTTAAAATCAAGCAATTTTAAGCTTTTTTAAGTTTTTTGGGTAGAACAAGAGGCATTGACGAATTGGTTTAGATTCGATAGTTGAAGGTATTTTTCATTGGGGAGAAGCATGACGCTGCAATCGCTTTTACAGACATATCGTGATGAAGCGCGTACCGAACGAGATAAAGGTACATATTTTGAGCGTTTTGCTCTTGCTTATCTGATACATGATCCTCTTCAGTCTGGGTGTTATGAGAAGGTTCAAACCTTTAAAGATTGGGCTCGTGAAAATGCTTGGGATGGTCGGGATACCGGTATTGATCTTGTGGCAAAGCTTCGTGATGAAGAGGGATTTGCAGCAATCCAATGTAAATTTTATGATGCAGCTTATCGGATTAGAAAAGCAGATATTGATAGTTTTATTTCGGCATCAGGGAAAGCTCCATTCAAGCGGCGTGTTATTATAGATAGTACTGAAAGTACTTGGAGTGATAACGCTGAAACAATGATACGGGGGCAGGATATTCCTGTTATACGGATTAATCTTTCCGATATACAACAAAGTCCGATCCGTTGGGAAACTTTTGCAGCCCAGGGCAAAGTTGTTTTGGAGGATAAAAAGAAGTTGCGTCCACATCAATTGGAAGCATTGCGTGATGTGCGTGCTGGGCTTGCTCAAGCAGATCGGGGGAAGCTTATTATGGCTTGTGGTACTGGTAAGACATTTACCAGTCTTAAAATTGCTGAGGATTTGGCGGGTGAAGGCAAGTTTGTTTTGTTTCTTGTTCCTTCCTTGGCACTGATGTCACAGACGGTTCGTGAATGGACAACGGATGCAGGAATCGGATTGAGATCTTTTGCTGTTTGTTCCGATACACAAGTAGGAAAGCGTCGTAAAAATAGTGATGATGTTGCTGAAATTGATGTGTTTGATCTTGCTTTTCCGGCGACAACCGATGCTGCTAAACTTGCAGAACAGGTGGCGAAGAGTGTTGCAGATAAGATGACCGTGGTGTTTGCAACCTATCAATCTATTCAGGTGATTGCTGATGCTCAGAAAAACTATGGTTTGCCAACATTTGATCTTATCATTTGTGATGAAGCGCACCGTACAACAGGGGCAACGCTGGTGGGCGAGGATGAATCCAATTTTGTTAAGGTGCATTCTAATGATGTTATTTGCGCCAAGAAACGCCTTTATATGACAGCGACACCACGCATTTTTGGTGATAACGCAAAAAGTCGCGCGAATGAAGTTAATGCCGTTCTTGCTTCGATGGATGATGAAAAGCTTTTTGGTAAAACACTTTTTTATCGGGGTTTTTCATGGGCAGTACAAAATGATCTTTTAACAGATTATAAGGTTATTGTCTTAGCAATGGACGAAAAATTGGTCAGTTCCGCTGTTCAGAAGCGCCTTAGTGATAGCGATACTGAGCTTATTCTTGATGATGCAACAAAGATTATTGGCTGTTATAAGGCTTTGACAAAACAAAATATGAAGGCTGATGTTGGTGCGGATTTATATCCTATGCATCGTGCTTTAGCGTTTTGTAAAACTATTAAAAGTTCTGAACTTGTGCGTGATGAGTTTTCTACGGTTGTTAGAGAATATCTTGATTATACGAAAGAGGATACAGAAAATGAGCATTTTCTGAAGTGTGAAATTGAGCATGTTGATGGCACTTTTAATGCGAAGGATCGTGGTGCATTACTTGACTGGTTGAAAGCTGATAGTGGTGAGGATGTTTGTCGTATTTTGACCAATGCTCGGTGTTTGTCTGAGGGGGTGGATGTTCCGGCTCTTGATGCGATCATGTTTTTAAATCCACGCAAAAGCCAGATTGATGTTGTGCAAGCGGTTGGGCGGGTGATGCGTCGCTCTGAAGGTAAAAAGATGGGATATGTCATTTTGCCAATTGGTATTCCTCCTGATACTCCAGTGGAACAGGCTTTGAACAACAATGATAAATATCGGGTTATCTGGCAAATTTTAAATGCTTTGCGTGCGCATGATGATCGTTTTGATGCGACGATTAATAAGGCATCCCTCGGGCAAGATATCAGCAATGTAATTGAGATTATTGGTGTCACGCAGAGCACTGAGTTACAGGCTGTTACGGCTGTTGTAGACAATCTTCCGGTTCGCTCACAGCCTGCACGAGCGGGAATTGGAAGTCTGGAGCATGATTGCTTTCTTACAGAGCAGGTAAACGAGGAGTTTTCTTTCTGCGTAGATGAACTTTCTCGTGCGATTTTGGCAAAGATCGTTAAGAAATGTGGGACACGTGATTATTGGGAGGATTGGGCGAGCAATATTGCTGAAATTGCTAAGAATCATATCACGCGCTTAACAGGCATTCTGGCAGAGCCAAATACTGAGGCGCGTCAAGCCTTTGACAGGTTTGTGGCAGAACTGCGTGATGACTTAAATGATGCTGTTACAGAAGCTGATGCGATTGAGATGTTGGCACAGCATATTATCACGCGTCCTGTCTTTCAGGTGTTGTTTGAAGGCTATCAGTTCACACGTGAGAATCCTGTCTCGCGTGCTATGCAGCGTATGCTTGATGTGCTTGATGAGGCAAATCTTGATAAGGAATCCAAAGATCTGGAAAAATTTTACGCAAGTGTAAAATTACGAGCCAGTGGCATTACGGATCCAAAAGCAAAACAGAGGTTGATTGTAGAGCTTTATGATAAGTTTTTTCGTTATGCTTTTCCACGCACTGTAGAAAAACTAGGCATTGTTTATACCCCCGTCGAGGTTGTGGATTTTATTTTGCACTCTGTCAATGATGTCTTAGAGCAAGAATTTGGGCAAACGCTTGGCTCACCGGGTGTGCACATCATGGATCCTTTTACTGGAACGGGTACTTTTATCACGCGGCTTTTACAATCGGGTCTGATAAAGCCAGAAGAAGTGAAACACAAATTTTGTCGTGAAATTCATGCCAATGAAATTGTGCTTTTAGCCTATTATATTGCAGCCATTAATATTGAGACGACCTATCATGGTCTGATGGGGGGCGATTATGTTCCGTTTGAGGGAATTTGTTTGACCGATACATTCCAGCTTTATGAGCAAGAAAAAGACCTGATCAGTGATTTGCTGGTGGATAACAGTACACGTCTGGCGCACCAGAAGGAACTGGATATTCGTGTTATTGTTGGCAACCCCCCTTATTCTTCTGGACAAAAAAGTGAAAACGACAATGCGCAGAATATTGGCTATCCTAAATTGGATCGTCGCATTCGTGAAACCTATGCCGCTCAATCTAAAGCAAGCAATGTTAATGGACTTTATGACAGTTATATTCGTGCCATTCGTTGGGCAAGTGACCGTATAAAAGACTGTGGTGTTATTGGTTTTGTGACAAATGCAGGTTTTATCAGTAGTTACTCTACGGATGGTTTACGAAAATGTTTAATCGAGGAATTTAGCAGCCTTTATATTTTCCATTTGCGGGGGAATCAACGAACTTCTGGAGAGCTCTCTCGAAAGGAGGGGGGAAAGATTTTTGGTTCTGGGTCTCGCGCACCTATTGCGATTTCCATTTTGGTTAAAAATCCGGATGCACAACAGCATGGGAAAATATATTTTCGTGATATTGGAGATTATCTCACAGCAAAAGAAAAGCTCCGTGAACTTCAGAGGTTGGGGAGTATTAGTGGTATCACACGTGAACACAGCTGGCAGATGATTACACCTGATGAGCATGGCGATTGGCTGAATCAGCGCAATAATGATTTTGAAAAATTTCTAGCCTTAGGTGACAAGAAAGGCAGTGATAAAAGGCTCTTTGAAAATTTTTCTGGCGGTATACAAACTAGTCGTGATGCTTGGACATATAACTCAAGTCGTGAAGCTTTAGCAAAGAATATGAGCAATATGATTGCTTTTTATAACAGTGAAGTAGAGCGTTTTAATGCTGCGTATCTACATTCTGATCGCAAAGCACGTGCAAATGCTGTGAACGATTTTGTCAATACAGATTCTAGAAAGATTAGTTGGAGTAGTAGCCTTAAAGAAGAATTAATAAGGGGGAAAGCTTTTAAATTTAAAGATACGTATATTACCCAGAGCCTTTATCGTCCTTTTACACAACAGTGGCTCTATTACAATCGTGTTTTTAACCATAGAGTTTTACAAATGCCACGTATTTTTCCTCTGGAACAAGCGGCTGAAAATAAGGTGATACAAGTTACGGGAATTGGAGCAAGCAGTGGCTTTTCTGTTCTGATGACTAAGAATTTATCTAATCTTCATGCAATGGATACTGGTCAATGTTTTCCACGGTATGTTTATGAAGATGCTGTGTCCTTGAAAAATAAGGAGGGGGATCAGGTTCATTTGTTTGCAAATTTTGCAGAGGAAAGCAAAGAAACTGGTTTAGAGCGGCGTGATGCTCTTACGGACGAAGGGTTGGCTTATTTTAAGGCAGCTTATCCTGGTGAAATGATAACAAAGGATGATTTGTTTTATTATGTTTATGGGATTTTGCATTCTGAAGATTATCGTGCTCGTTATGCGCATAATCTGTCTAAACAATTGCCGCGTATTCCAACAGTTAAAAAGGTAGAGGATTTTTGGGCTTTTGTTACAGCGGGGCGCAAGCTTGGTGATTTGCATATGAATTATGAAGAGGTTGAACCCTATCCCGTTACCTATAAACAGGGTGATCCAAGAACTTGGGTGATTTCTGATGAGAAGGGTTTTTATCGTGTTGAAGCAATGAAATTTGCTGGTAAGCGTGGTGCTATTGACAAAACCACCGTGGTTTATAATGCGAATATCACGATGCAGAATATTCCTCTTGAAGCTTATGAGTATGTGATCAATGGCAGGCCTGCTCTTGAATGGGTTATGGAGCGGCAGGTTGTCAAAACGGATAAAGCGAGTGGGATTGTGAATGATGCCAATCGCTATGCTGTTGAAACGGTGGGTAATCCAGCTTATCCATTGGAATTGTTTCAGCGGGTTATTACTGTAAGCTTGGAAACAATGAAAATTGTGCGCAACCTGCCAAAATTGGAAGTGAGAGAAACTGAAAAGGTTAAATTATCCATTGTGCGGTAAAATAGCGCTGTGTCGTAACAAACTGGCACTATCACACACCTTGTCAGCTCGTGGGTATTGCGACAGCCCTTGGCACTTGAGACAAGTCCATAAGAGGCATGTCTTTCTTGTACAGTTTTACGCTGCGCAGGCTCTCTTCCTTTGTGATGTGCAAGTCCTATGTGATGTGCAAGAAAATGGTTTTGATTGATTCAATAGAGAGCAGATTTGAAATGAGAGAATCTGATGATATTGAGAGCTCTCATTCAAGTTGTAGCGTAATAAATTTTCATTATAAATCAATATATTGTATGTGATAAAGCACCTTAGGCAGTGAGGTCGCTAAAATTATGACGCATGAGCTTTAGCGGTAGTGATGAATATTCTCAGGCAGGGTTTTCTTGTCTAGCTTTATGTGAGTAAACCATATAAATGGGGAAGCTGAGTGGAACCTGTCTAGAGAAAGTGGATTGTTTACAAATCGTTGCTAATAAGAATCGTCGCCTTTTGAGATGTTGAGAGGAAATGAAAATTCTCATGAAATCTGTCTTTTGAGGTGTTCTGATATTGAAGTGAGCAGGTGGAACGCGTTAGACAAGAAGCTGAGTTATTATTGTTTACAGATCAATAGAGTTTAAAAATTTTCGTTCTTTTTGGGGATGAAACCAGACAAAAGGTGATCTTAGAGAGCGAAATGATTTCAAAAAAGATTGCGATAAAAAACGTAGGGTATTTGTCGCGGTGTGCGTTTTGAGCTTATTCCTATCTGTGATCTAAAATGCTCTTATGAAGACGCTTTGTATAATGAAGAGATTGTTTCTAATGTATTGATTTATAATGATAGTTTAACCTTCTCTCTGTTGAATGAGAAATCTAACTATTATAAATTTTCTTATTTTAAATCTATTAAAATTATTTTTTTGCATGTCATACAAGGTTGGTATGTTCGTGTTTAAGAAAGGGGTAATGCATGCCTCTTACCAATCATCCCAAGAGGTTTAAGAGCTATCGTAATACTTGGGGGGTGGCAAAATATAGGGTGAGGCGGTTTGCATTTTTTATGAAGGGTAAGACAGTGGTATAAATAGATTTTTATGACAAGTCTGGAAATCTTATGGCTGTCTGGGGGCTCTATTTACAAGAGCTTATATATTGGGATGGTATGTACAGATCCGCGCTGTGAGATATGTTTGGGATGTAAGAGATGTTTTGGGTGAACGTGCAAATACAGTGACACGTGCATTGGGATGTTCTGCGTTGTATGAGGGTAAGCTCTGTCGAGCTTTTATAGAGGCAACTCGTGTGGAAGGGTATGAAGCGGTTCGTGGGTGGCAAGGTTTTTAAAAAGTCAGAAGGATAAAGATTAGAATGCGGTTCTGATATAGACTTGGAGCGTTTTAATATATTGGAATATAAGAATGCGGATTTGATTGATCTGTTGTATTGCGCTTTCAGCATTGTTCTTTTTAACAGGATAGGCAATGAAATGGATATCAGGCATTAAATATTTAAGTTCTCGCATTGAGCGCCACACATGGTAATCATGGGTGACGATATAAAGGGTTCTATAGTGGTGTTTTTTGATCCAAGCGGCGCTTTCTTCGGCGTTTCCTCTGGTGTTAATCGCTTGATGCCCAATGTCAATACAACAGGAGATAAGCCGTGGGGTAATATGCATGTTGTGCATGAGACTTTTCAGATTGGTTGTGGTGTTTACGCCACTGATGAGGAGACGTGAACCAAACCCCCTTTGTAAGAGATTAAGTCCTGTCTCTATTCGGTTTTCTCCACCTGTAAGCACGATAATGGCATCCGCTTTGGGGAGAGGTGTTGGGGGAGAAAGTCGTTCAGTTTTTTCAGAAAAAATGATAAAACCGCTCCAGAAAATGAAAACAATGATTGAAAGAGTAAGGGTTGTCGGTGGAAAATAGCGAAATAAAAAGCAGGGAGACCAACTATTATAGTGGGGCCGTTTTGGAAGAGGACGTTCTAAATTTTTTTGCATCAATGAGTTGGGGCTGTTGTGAGTCATAAAATTAAAATAAACCGTTTTCACATTGATCGATTTTTTTCAGTTGCGCTAAAATAGTCATGCGGTTGGTAAGGGTGGTGAGAAAAGAAACGAAAATAATAAGCAGAGTGATTTTTCCGTAGGGGATGGAACTTATGGAAAGATGTCCAAACAAAGCTGTTACTTGGCTAGCTTCTACTCTTCCCAAGTTATAATTCGTCCAGAAGCAAAAGGCTGAAAACAGAAATATGCTTGTAAGACCACCATATAAAGCACCACGCAGCGCAGTTTTAAAAAAATGCCAGTCAAATTGGCGCGCAATGAAAAGAGTTTCAGTACCAAGGAAATATAAGACATTGATAATATGTGCATTTTCTGCCAATGCATTGCGGGTGGCAAAAATGATGGTGAGGATAAGAGAGCCTAAAACCAATGCTAAAATTGAAAAACCAATGAAAACAGTGGTGTGTGCCATGGTCGCAAAACGATGAACCCAAACACGGTGATCATCAAATTGACCTCCTGGAATTTGGGTTTTAATGGCGTGATTAATGGCTGAAAAATTGATTTTTTCATCCCCATTCAGGGTCACAATGATGAGGCGGGGAAGGGGTAGTTCATTGACATTGAAGCCTGTTCCAAGCCATGGCTCCAGTAACTTTTCTGTAGCTTTTTGGTCAACAATTTTTGCATCTTGTACACCAGAAAATGTTTTAACCAATTGTACGGCATCACGGAGTGCTTTGTTGATATCAACATTGTCAATGGGGCGTATTTGTATTGTTGCTTCATAGCTAATCTGATTACTCCAATTTTGGGCGGCACGTTGGACCAAATCAACACCGATTAAGGTGAGGCTTGAAAGAAATGTCATAATAGCAATCACGGCAACTAATGCTTTTCCAGAAATATTACCACTGGGAATAATCGCTGTTGTATTTTTTTTATTGCTTGTAAAAATGGGGAAAGACTTATTCATGAATCGTCATCCGTCCGTTATGGAGAAGCATACGTCGTGCTGCAACTTGTTCCATTAAGGCAATATCATGGGTAGCAATGATAACAGCTGTTCCAAAACGATTTAATTCAATAAACAAACGCAGTAGGCGTTTTGCCAAGGGCGGATCGACATTTCCGGTGGGTTCATCGGCAAGTAGAATTTCAGGTTGATCAATGAGTGCGCGTGCAATGGCTACCCTTTGTTTTTCCCCACCGGAAAGAACCGGTGGTAAAACATGAATATGATCTCCAAGACCTACCCAACAGAGAAGATCTTCCACTTCACTGCGATAGGTTGCTTCTTCTTGTCCTTTAATGCGTAAAGGTAAGGAGACATTTTCATAAGTGGTCATGTGGTCGAGTAAACGAAAATCTTGAAAAACCACCCCGATACGTTGTCGCAGCGCAGGGAGCTCTTGTCGTTTGAGCAATGCTGTGTCTGTTCCAAAGAGATCAATATGACCGCGGGTGGGTTTGAGTGCCAAAAACATAAGACGCATCAGCGACGTTTTCCCTGCTCCAGAGGCACCTGTGAGAAATTGAAATGATCCAGGAGGAATATGAAAGCTAATATCACGAAGGACCTCAGGGCCCATTCCATAGCGTAGGCCGACATTTTCAAAATGAATCACTTTTTATTATTACTCCTGATTTTATATTGCATCATTTATTCTAAAAACTCTTACTTTCATTGCTTTAGATTTTTGTTGTAAGCTTGTTTATTTTAGATTTCATGGTTTTCAATATTTTTTATACACCCTCGTTATAGATAAATATTTTTGCTCAAGAATATTATCACTTATACTTTAATATTATCACTTATACTTTCTTTTTTTAGCCTTATTTATGATTTTAGCAGGAATTTCAAAGGGATTCTAGCATAAACATCAGAACTATTTTTCCTTCTTACTCAGAGGCTTTTTTTGCATTGAGTGGACATTAGGTGATTTTAAAAAGCTATGTTGCTCTTTTTATCTTACTTTCTTATTCTTGTTCGCATCCCAATCCTGAGGTTTTTGCTTAAATTATTTCTTACCTGTTATGAAAAAAAGCGTTTGTTGTTAGAATGATTGAGCTTCTCGTGAATTGTTTTATTTTTTATTCTCCTCGGTGGTTTTCGTAATAATGCTGAGATAATTTTAGCAAAAAAAACAAAAACCACCGTATGTTGTATTGCGTCGTGTTTTTTAGTTTTGTCGGTTGGCAATTAGATCTTCAACAACTTGTGGTTCGGCAAGGGTTGAAATATCTCCGAGAGTATCAAAATCGTTTTCAGCGATTTTTCGTAAAATACGTCTCATAATTTTCCCTGATCGCGTTTTGGGAAGCTGTGGAGCAAACTGAATTTTATCCAATATGGCAATAGAACCTATTTCTTGTCTCACATGCTTGATAAGGTCTTTTTGCAATTCTTCACTTGGCGCTGTTCCTTCCATGAGGGTCACAAAACTATAAATTCCTTGTCCTTTAATGGGATGCGGGTAACCCACAATAGCTGCTTCTGATACAGCGGGATGAGAAACAAGGGCTGATTCAATTTCAGCAGTTCCTAACCTG
This sequence comes from Bartonella sp. AA1HLJMS, assembly GCF_042197445.1. Lineage (NCBI taxonomy): Bacteria > Pseudomonadati > Pseudomonadota > Alphaproteobacteria > Hyphomicrobiales > Bartonellaceae > Bartonella > Bartonella sp. AA1HLJMS. The sequence goes on from NZ_JBHIRW010000006.1 coordinate 27,058, forward strand.
TGCCCCGAGACATTGAGAATGTCATCAACTCGTCCTGTGATCCAATAATAACCGTCGCTATCGCGCCTACAGCTATCGCCTGAAAAATATTTTCCTTTATAGGAGGAAAAATAAGTTTGAATAAAGCGTTCATGATCCTTATAAAGTGTGCGCATTTGTCCGGGCCATGAATCACTGATACAAAGAGTGCCTTCTGCTTCACCTTCTAAAACATTGCCTTGGGCATCAACAATTTGGGGTTGAACACCAAAGAAAGGACGTGTGGCCGATCCTGCTTTGAGGGGGGTTGCACCGGGCAAGGGTGTGATCATATGCCCTCCTGTTTCCGTTTGCCACCATGTATCGAGAATCGGACAACGGTCATTTCCAATTATATGATAAAACCATTCCCATGCTTCTGGGTTAATCGGTTCGCCTACCGTGCCTAAAAGACGCAACGACGTCCTGTCTGAGTGTTCAACAAACGAATTTCCTGCTCCCATTAAGGCGCGGATAGCTGTTGGTGCGGTGTAGAGTGTATTGACTTGATGCTTGTCGACAATTTCCCAGAATCTGCCTTTGTCAGGAAAGGTTGGTGTGCCTTCAAACATTAAAGTGGTCGCACCATTACATAAAGGTCCATAAACCAAGTAAGAATGGCCGGTTATCCAACCAATATCAGCCGTACACCAGTAAACTTCATCGGGGTGGTAATCAAAAACATATTGGTGAGTCATCGAGGCAAAAACAAGATAGCCTGCTGTGGTATGCAAAACACCTTTAGGTTTGCCGGTGGAGCCTGAAGTATAAAGAATAAAAAGCGGATCTTCAGCATTCATGGGTTCTGCTGGACAAGCTGTTTTGGCATGAGCTATCTCTTCGTGGTACCAAAAATCACGCCCCTCTACCCATTGAATGGGTCCACAAGTCCGCCGTATAACCATGACTTGGTCCACCTGCACGTTTTGGCGCGCGGCTATCTCAATGGCATGGTCAACGTTGTCTTTTAAGTTGATCCGTTTGCCGCCACGCAAGCCGTGATCAGCGGTAATCATAAAGGTTGATTCACAATCGACAAGGCGTCCTGCTATTGCTTCAGCAGAAAAGCCAGCAAAAATAACCGAATGAATAGCTCCAATGCGAGCACAAGCAAGCATGGCATAGGCTGCTTCGGGAATCATAGGAAGATAAATGGTTACTTTATCGCCTTTCTTAATGCCACGACTTTTCAAAAGATTAGCAAAACGACAAACATGTTCATAAAGCTCGTTATAGGTTATTTTTTTATCATGATAAGGATTATCTCCTTCCCAAATGAGCGCGATTTTGTCTCCATGGGTTTTCAGGTGGCGATCAATGCAATTATAGGTAACATTTGTTATCCCATCTTCGTACCATTGAATGGAGACATCTCCGTTAAAAGAAGTGTTTTTTACTTTTGTAAAAGGTTTAAACCATTCAATGCGTTGACCATGTTTGGCCCAGAAGCTTTCTGGATCATTGATGCTTTCTCGATACCATTGTTGATAAGTTTCCTCATCGAGTAAAGTATTTTTTTTGATCTCTTCTGATATTGGATAAATTTTTTCAGTCATGTTTCCCTCTTTTTATTGTTTGGAAAAATCTGCCTCTGTATTTTTGTATGGTTATATTTGTGGCAGAGTTTTCCCAAAAGTTTTTCATTGTGAGGTTAGACTAAATGACAAAGATTAGAATAGTCAATTTTTAAAATCTGATACGTTTTTCTTAAAAAGGTATTTTATGCTTTTAGGATATTCAAATATGGCAAAGACTATTGCGGTATAGAGCTTTTTATAAACGCACAAAGGCACTAAAAAATATCATATAAAAAGGGAGATGAAGGTGCTTTATTGATTATCGCTTTAAATGTTTTTTATTTTGTATTCCCTTATTAAAAAAAGAATAAGTTTATTAATAATTAATTAAACCAAAATATCAAAAATAATGAAAAGAATTACTGTATATAAAGTTTATTTTATAGTTACTTTCCAACTGTAACTACCACTTTTAAAAACCAATAGCATATATAGGGATAAAGACAATGAGAATACAAAACATTCTTACGATTTCATAACAAATATTCATTATAAAAAAATCCTGATTATAAGATGTGATCCACAATAGATATCTCTGAAAATTATTTTATGCACAGATGTAGATATTTAATTTTGGTATATTCTTACAAATATACTTACAAAATTATTTAATTTCAGAGATATCTTTGTCGCCATATGACCGAATGTGTTGAATGAACCAAAAATATTAATTCTCCTTAATTATCCACATTAAAAGTAGTATCACAATGATACATTTCAAATGGTTATTACGTATTTTAGATCATTGTCAAAGATAAATTTTAAAAATGGAAATAAAAATACTATATAAATCATATATATGTTATGTATATATTAATATTTTTCTTAAAAAGATAATAATATTATTTACAATATTTTAAAATATAAGAAATACCCCATGGTTTTTCTTAATTAAAGTTTAAAATCAGAAAAATTGCGCATATGAAAAGTTGAAGTTTTTCTCTTTGTTTACGAGAAAGATAAAGAAATAATGATAAAGAAATATCGTTATTGGGATCGATCTCATTGCCATTGTTTTGCCTACATGTATTATGCGCATATGCATGGGATTCGTTCTTTTATTTTTCAGGCGAATATTGACCGTATGTTATGCTTTGTAGAGCATGGAAAGCCTCTATGCTATCGTTGATCTTATAGATTGCTAGCATGTTGTTTAGCGCCGCTCTTGGTGCTCTATTGGGTATTTGAGATGTTTATTTTGCTCAAGTGACTTACATGAAAGAGTTTTGTTATTGTATTATGCAGCCATAAGCCTCTTTTGCCTGCTTTACGCCATTGGCATGCGGGGAAATTGTTTACGCATGTTGGAGAAGTTAAGAGAATGCGTGATTTTCAATGAAAATCATTGCGATAATCGTATTCAATATTCTTTTGCTATTAGTGATTTTGCGACAGTTTTTTCATTCATGCTCAACGCCCCTCTTATCATTTTGCTTTTATATAAGGATTTATTTTTTATGTTGCTTTTGCTGGAGAGGCGGTCAGAGGGGAGTAAAGTAGAAGCAATGTGCGATAATATGAGAGCAAAATTGCAATGCTATCTTGAAGCTATTGTATGTGTTGTGGATGTGCCGGTGAGAAATTTGAGAAGACCAGCTTTTTTGCTTATTTTGCTAACAGGATGAAAGAAGGACTGAAATCTTTTTTGCTAGAATTGCTCTTTTATTGATATTGAAGGAAATATTTTTTCTCATTTCTGCTGTTTTTGGCTTGTTCGTAGAATTTTCAATGGGAATTTATATGAGGGGAAATTGCTTTACACAGGGCGTTTTCCAAATAAAGCGGAGCCAATGCGAAGGACATTAGAGCCAAACTGTAGAGCGGTTTTGAAGTCACTGGACATACCCATGGAAAGCTTTGGAAGACCTGCTTGTTTTGCTAATTTTGCTAAGAGCGCGAAATAGGGGCCGGGGTTTTCGTCGACAGGGGGAATGCCCATAAGTCCGATGATATCAAGTCCATAATTGTTTTTGCATTGAGAAACAAAAGGGATCACTTCTTGTGGTGCGATACCACTTTTTTGCGGTTCTAAGCCAATATTGACTTGAACATAGCAGGGAAGATGCCTTTTTTGCTTTTGCATTTCTTCCATCAAAACTTTGGCTATTTTTTCACGATCAACCGTTTGGATGACATCAAAAAGTTTGACAGCTTCAGCGGCTTTATTCGATTGTAGGGGACCGATGAGATGGAGTTTAATATTTTCAAATTGTTGACGTAACCCGAGCCATTTTTGTGCTGCTTCTTGTACGCGGTTTTCTGCAAACAAAGATTGGCCTGCTTGCAAAAGGGGTCGTATATCAATAGCAGAAACAGTTTTTGAAACAGCGATAAGTTCAATTTCTTCTACAGGGCGTTGTAACTCTTGACATGTTTCAGCAATGTCTTTTTGAAGGTTTTGCCATGCTTCAATGGAAGGGGCATCGAGGGGCGTTTGTGTATTCATGTTTTTGTGCTTTACCTTTTTTGTTCAAGAGTTGGTCGTTTTTTTTTAAAGTTTTATAAAATACTTAGGGAAATATTTCACGAAAATGTTGACGATGAGGTTAATCCATGGTCAAGCATAATAAAACAAGTTTTTTGGTTCAGTTTTATTAAAAGAGTATAATGGGAATGACGATTGAGCATTATAAGATAGGCGAACGCTATAATCCACGTGCGAGAGAAAAAAAATGGCAAGAAATTTGGGATGAAAAGAAAATTTTTCAGACTGTCCAAGAAGATGCTCGTGAAAAATATTATGTTTTAGAGATGTTTCCTTACCCTTCTGGGCGCATTCACATGGGGCATGTGCGCAATTATGCCATGGGGGATGTGGTTGCACGCTATAAACGCGCCAAGGGGTTTAATGTCCTTCATCCCATGGGGTGGGACGCTTTTGGGATGCCGGCTGAAAATGCTGCTATGCAAAATAAAGTGCACCCTAAAACTTGGACTTATCAAAATATTGCGGTGATGCGTGGGCAATTAAAGCAATTAGGGCTCTCGATAGATTGGACTCGGGAATTTGCGACTTGTGATGTGGAATATTACCACCGCCAACAAATGTTGTTCCTTGATTTCTATCAAAAGGGGTTGGTAGCACGTAAAGTGGCTAAGGTGAATTGGGATCCTGTTGATCATACTGTTTTGGCCAATGAACAGGTTGTTGATGGGCGGGGATGGCGTTCTGGTGCGTTGGTGGAACAACGTGAGTTGACGCAGTGGTTTTTCAAAATTAGCGACTTTAGTGAAGATCTCTTGGCAGGGCTTGAAGAGCTGAACCAATGGCCGGAAAAAGTTCGCACCATGCAAAAAAATTGGATTGGAAAATCACAAGGTTTGCTGATTCGTTGGGCTTTAAAGTCGGCGGGTGATGCTGATGATGTTTGTGAGAAATTTGATGAGGTTGTTTGTTATTCAACGCGTCCTGATACACTGTTTGGCGCTTCCTTTTTGGCTCTGTCTGTTGATCATCCTATTGCACAAGCTTTGGCAAAAAAAGACAAAGCGTTGAGTGCTTTTATTGAAAATTGTCGGTGTGGTGGAACGACAACGGCAGCACTTGAAACAGCTGAAAAACAAGGGTTTCTCACGCCCCTTTTGGCTGTTCATCCTTTCGATTCAACAGTACATATTCCCGTTTATATCGCGAATTTTGTGCTTATGGATTATGGAACAGGGGTTGTTTTTGGTTGTCCAGCTCATGATCAGAGAGATTTCGATTTTGCGCGTAAATATGATCTTCCAATAAAACCCGTGGTTTTGCCAAAAGGAGAGCAAGCAGAAGATTTTGTTATTACTGAAACACCTTATACGGGTGATGGGGTGATGATCAATTCTAGTTTTTTGGATGGTTTGACACCCCGACAAGCTTTTGAAGAAGCTGCTAAAAAGCTTGAAAAACAAATGCTCAATGGGCAACCGCAAGGGAAGAAAACAGTGCAATTTCGTTTGCGTGATTGGGGGATTTCGCGTCAACGTTATTGGGGGTGCCCCATTCCGATGATCCATTGTACAACTTGTGGGGTTGTTCCTGTTCCACGTGCTAATTTACCGGTTGTGTTGCCTGATGATGTTACTTTTGATCAACCAGGAAATCCTCTTGCACGACATGAAACATGGCAGAATGTTACTTGTCCTTCCTGTGGTCAACCTGCCAAACGCGAAACCGATACCATGGATACATTTGTTGACTCTTCTTGGTATTATGCACGCTTTACGGCTCCTTTTGCGCAGGGACCTGTTGACAAACAATCAACAGCTGAATGGTTGCCTGTGCAACAATATATTGGTGGAATTGAGCATGCCATTTTGCATCTTCTTTATGCACGCTTTTTTATGCGTGCTATGAAATTGGTCGGTCATGTGACGGTAGATGAGCCTTTTAAGGGGCTTTTTACCCAAGGTATGGTGGTGCATGAAACCTATCGAGATGGTAAAGGGTGGGTTTCTCCAGCAGAAATTTCGATTGTTGAAAAAGATGGAAAGCGGTGTGCTTATAAATTAACCGATCAAAGTGAAGTGACGATTGGTTTGATTGAGAAAATGTCAAAATCAAAAAAGAATGTCGTTGATCCTGATGATATTATTGCATCTTATGGCGCTGATACTGTGCGTTGGTTTGTGTTGTCAGATTCTCCTCCCGAGCGGGATGTCATTTGGACAGAATCTGGTGTTGAAGGTGCACATCGCTTTGTACAGCGTGTTTGGCGCCATGTGGCTGTGAGTGCTTCTATTTTAAAGGATGTGGCGCCTTGTGCAGGGCATCAGGGAGCGGCTTTGGAACTCTCAAAGGTCGCACATCGCACGCTTTGCGCTGTAGAAGATGATTTGGAAAAATTCGCTTTTAATCGGGCTATTGCACGCCTTTATGAATTCTTGAATATTATGGCGCCGTTGTTAAATAGGATAGAAAGTGTTGACGATGAAATGAAAGCTTCTTTACGTCAAGCTATGGATTTTTTTCTTGCTATGATTGCACCCATGATGCCCCATTTAGCAGAAGAATGTCATGCTGCTTTAGGGGGAAAAAATTTAATATCTGCGCTTGCTTGGCCTATTTATGATCCCACGTTAACCGTTGCGGAATGCTATACTTTGCCAGTACAAATTAATGGTAAAAAACGTGGTGAGGTGAGCGTTGCAGCAACTGCTGATGAGGTGATGATTAAAGAAGCGGTTTTGGCGTTAGATTTTGTAAAGGCGCAGCTGATTGAAAAGCCTGTGAAAAAAATCATTGTTGTTCCACAAAGGATTGTGAATGTCGTTTTTTAGAAGTTCTATTCTTGTCATTTTAGCTGGTGTATTCACACTGTTGTGTGGATGCAAAGTTGAACCGCTTTACCGTCAAGAGTTGCAGAGTGCAATGACAATGGATTCTGCTTCTTATGGGAATCCTGCTTCTGGACAAGCTTCTTTGGGATTAGCGCAAAAGCTTGCTTCTATTGTTGTGGAAGAACCTTCGGATCGTTTTGGACAAATGGTGCGCAATCATCTTCTATTTCTTTTGTATGGAAATGGTGCTAAACCTTCTCTACCTGCTTATCAATTGGCATTGCAGATATCCGTCTTTACCAGAGAATCGATGCAGATAGAGGTTGATTTCGAGAAAAAGAGAAAGGGACGACCTTCTGTTGGAACTGTTATGAGCAGAGCTTCTTACACTTTGCAGGATATGAAAAATACTCTTGTTGCAAAAGGAACAGCAATGATGAATGCATCTTTTGAGCGACTTCGTCAAGAATATGCAACGCTGCAAGCAGAAGAAGATGCAAAAAAACGTGTTGCGGAAGAGTTGGCTGAACAGATCTTTTTGTTACTTTCAAAAGATCTTTCCAATAAAAATTCTAGATATTAAGCAATATTTTGTCCTGTTTTTTTCCAGTCGTCGAGGAATATTTGCAACCCTTTGTCGGTGAGAGGGTGTTTGACCAGTGCTTTTAAGATTGCTGGTGGAACTGTTGCAATGTCAGCACCACTGAGTGCTGCTTCTTTGACATGATTAACGGTGCGGATTGAAGCGGCCAAGATTTGTGTTTCAAAGTTATAGTTATCATAAATTGTGCGAATTTCATGAAGCAGTTCACTTCCATCATTTCCACAATCATCAAGTCTACCAATAAAAGGTGAAACGAATGTTGCGCCTGCTTTGGCGGCTAATAAGGCTTGATTGGCAGAAAAACAAAGTGTGAGATTTGTTTTTAGTCCTGCTGCTGTGAGGGCTTTACAGGCTTTTAATCCATCGAGTGTTAAAGGAAGCTTGATACAAATATTGTCGGCAACCTTTGCTAAAACAGCTGCTTCTTTCATCATGTTTTCAAATTCTGTTGCTGCAACTTCAGCAGAAACAGGTCCGCTAACGAGAGCACAAATTTCTTTTGTAACATCAAGAATATTGCGTCCTGATTTTAGGATAAGAGAGGGATTGGTTGTGACACCATCAACAAGGCTTAAATTCTGTAACTCTTGAATTTCTTCAATATTGGCGCTATCCACAAAAAATTTCATCTCTAACCTCTTCTTTTTAGCTTTATCCTATTTTTTGTTATGCGCTATTGTTGACTGCAAAAGCAAGAGAAAGAATTAATATCTGTGTAAAGAACAAGAATGCTATGGTGTTAATCATGTACCCGTTTTCGGTAAAGAAATATGATTTATCGTTTCCACACCTATTTCATAGTGTTGCTCGTGATAAGGCATAGAATTCATTGCGTACCAACATTTTTGCGTATTGGCATCTTTGCGTAGCGGTGTTTTTATATTTATGGAAATAAGCTAGCATTATCAAACACTTTGCTCATTTCCTATTTGCGATTGCTCTTGATATTTGAGAGTGCATCATAAGATACCTTCCTTTTTTAGGGGGTATGTTTAACTTTGTTTTTGATGAAAGCGGATGGATTTATTTTGTCGTAAAACACTGTTGAAGAACGCCTGTAAAATTTTACGCATGAAGGGTTTTTTATGGTCAATTACATTGATTTATTCTGTGTTCTCCATTCTTCAACAATACGCTTTTGTGCTGCTTGTATTGTTGCTTGATTCTCAATCAAGCTGAAAGATGTATACACGTGTTTTCACGTTTTGGCACAAAGCCAAGGTGAATATTGTAACGGCTCCATTTGCAATATTATTCTCCCTATAATTAAAATCATGGGATACTCTTTACATCAATAAGGATTTACAAATGTTCCTCGATGGGGTTGAAATGAGAAAAATTCATCGTATTGAGGGTTTTATTACAATAGGTAAAATGATGATTATATCTTTATAAATCAGTTTGTTGAAGATAAATTGAGATATGAGGCGGTAAAAAAATAAACGTGTGTGTTGGGAAGAGGTCACACTATGGGATCGCTTTGTTGAAGGATGCACTTAACCGATAGCATGTTGAATGCTTAATAGTGATGCGCTTTATTTACACAAAAGAATGGCGCTGGTTTTTTTGCTATAGAGTTTTTTGTTATAGACGATGAGATTGGTTCTTTTACTGGCACTTTGGTGATGAAATGAGTATTAAAAAGAATTTTTGTTAGAAAAGTGTTGTAATCGGGGGGATTGAATCCTGCAATGAATTTTATAAGAGTGTTTAAAGATTAAGGTTTAGGCCTGTTGGTGCTCAATAGGTCGTAGATTGGTTTAAAAGATGAATTCAAACATGATAGAGGAAAAGATTGTATCCGTATTGGTTCCTCTTCCTGTTGCTCACGCTTATAGTTATAAAGTTCCATCTTCTATGGAGGTGAACGTTGGTTCCTTTGTTCGGGTTCCGTTGATGGGGCGTGAGCTTTGCGGTTTTGTTGTGGATGTTGGAGAGCAGACAGCCGATGGGCAAAAGTCTGCTCCTGTGGCGCGTGAAAAATTACGCTTTCTTCTTCATGTTTTTGATTGTCCCCCATTAAAGGCAGAAATGATCACATTTTTGCGTTTTGTTAGTCGCTATACAATGGCACCTTTTGGTCTTGTAGCACGATTGGTTTTGTCGGTACCGGCTGCTTTAGAGCCGGAAGCGCAGATGCTGGGTTTGCGATATTGTGGTGGAAATGTAGAACGTCTCACACCAGCGCGGTCACGGGTTTTGGAATTGGTGCGTAATGAGAAGATATGGACAGGTTCTGGTCTGGCACATGCGGCTGGAACTTCGGTTTCTGTTGTTGAAGGTTTAAAAGCGCTAGGAATTTTTGAAGATGTTAAGGTTCCTGCTCCTGATCTTGTGGCAATGCCTGATCCTGATTTTTGTCCCCCTCAGTTGCAGGGAGCGCAAAGTGAAGCAGCAACATTATTGCGGGAAGGTGTTTTATCTTCTCAGTTTCAAGTTTTTTTGCTTGATGGTGTTACGGGATCAGGAAAGACAGAAGTTTATTTTGAAGCGGTCGCTCAAGCTTTCAAAGGGGGCAAGCAGGTTTTAATTTTATTGCCGGAAATTGCTTTAACACAGCAGTTTTTAGATCGTTTTTATGCACGTTTTGGCGCTGTGGCAGCAGAATGGCATTCTGATTTGACGCCACGTCGTAGAGAACGCGTCTGGCGGCAAGTTGCAGAAGGGCGGGTGCGTGTCGTTGCGGGGGCTCGTTCAGCACTTTTTCTTCCCTTTCATGAGCTTGGCTTGATTGTTGTCGATGAAGAGCACGATAGCGCTTATAAACAAGAAGAGCGCATTTTTTATCATGCGCGTGATATGGCTGTTGCACGGGGCTCTTTTGAGCATTTTCCTGTTATTTTATCTTCAGCCACACCGTCGATTGAAAGCCAAGCCAATGTTTTAAAAGGGCGTTATCAAAAGGTGCATTTACCTTCCCGTTTTAAAGAAGCTGCACTTCCACAGTTGCGGGTGGTTGATATGCGCCAAGGGGGGGTGCAAAAGGGGCGCTTTATTTCCTTTGCTCTTGAAAGGGCTTTAAAACAAACGCTTGATAAGGGCGAACAAGCTCTTCTTTTTCTTAATCGTCGTGGTTATGCACCTTTGACTTTATGCCGAATTTGCGGACATCGTTTTCATTGTACCGATTGTTCAAGTTGGTTGGTAGAACATCGTGCGCAAGGGCAACTGAAATGTCATCATTGTGGATATCATGAACCACTTCCTGAAGCCTGTCCTGAATGCGGAACCTTAGATCATCTTGTGGCTTGCGGACCAGGTGTGGAAAGAATTGCCGAAGAAACACAAATGCTTTTTCCTCAAGCGCGATCATTGATCCTTTCAACAGATCTCAAAGGAGGGATTGGGAAGTTGCGAAGCGAATTACAAGCCATTGCCAATGGCGATGTGGACATTATTATTGGAACACAGTTGGTCGCTAAAGGACATCATTTTCCCAAGCTCTCTCTGGTTGGTGTTATTGATGCTGATCTTGGTCTTGCCAATGGCGATTTACGCGCAAGTGAACGTACCTATCAGCTGCTTTCTCAAGTTACCGGAAGAGCAGGGCGTGTGGGATTGAAAAGTTTAGGATTATTGCAAACTTATCAACCAGATCATCCGGTCATCAAAGCCTTACTTGCATGCCAGCCAGAAGATTTTTACACACGTGAGATTGCAGCGCGTCAGCATTATCATTTGCCCCCCTATGGGCGGCTTGCCTCTTTGATTGTGTCTGCACAACAGCGCCAAGCAGCAGAATATTATGCGCGCGCATTGCGTCAGGCAGCGCCACGGGAAAAAAATATCTCGGTTATGGGACCAGCAGAAGCGCCTTTGGCTTTGGTTCGGGGGCGTTATCGTTTTCGGCTTTTGCTGCAAGGACAGCGTTCTTTTGATATACAAGGGTTTATACGTGCAATGCTTAGCGGTACACCCAAAATGCCCAGTTCCGTTCGGGTTCAAATTGATATTGATCCGCAAAGTTTTTTCTAAAACCAGTATCGCATAAAGTGAAGGTCTCTTTGCTTAAGGTGCTTTACTTGAACTCTTATATTATTCAGAATAAGCATCTAGGCAGCAAAATATGATACATGTCCATTGCATTAAGTGGAGCCACGGGAAAAAATATCTTTGTTATAGAACCAGCAGAAGGGCCTCTCTTCTTCGAGGGCACTATCATTTCGGCTTTTACTTCTTTTTTGTATGAGGGACAGTATTCTTTTGATAGGCGGATTATAAGGGCTGAAAATGCTTAGTTGTACACCCAAAATACCCAATTCTATTCGCGTTCAAATTGATATTGATCTATGTTTCTTCTAAAATCAGTGCAATATAGTGCCATATAAAGTGAAGCTACGCGGGCTTAATGAAGGGCGTGATTTTGATAAAAAAATTTGAAAAGAGAGAATTTGTCGATATTTGAAGCTTATCCGGTATGAAAAATGATATATTATCATTATAAATCAATGTTTTGTATATTTAAAGAGTGTGCTTACAAGAAAATATTACTTGGTGAAATTTTTTAAAAGGAGTGGGTATTTGAAGAAAAAAGAGCAATGTTTTCTTTAATTTTTAGGAGGATATTCATTGTTTTTTCTTTCTTATCAGTTTGAAATAATAGACTTTTTCAATCGCAGCTGCATCTCATTAAAGGTCTTGTGGTGATAAAGGGAGTGTTTTTTTATGGTGACAAGAGCGTTTGGTGGCAAGGGCATTTGAAGAAAAATCAAAGAGAGTGAAAAAATCGCTCAGAGAATGTCAAAAAGAGGCATAAAAAAACTGTGATGCCATCCTGTATATCTAAAAAAAATGCTTTTCAAAAATATTTTGAATATTTTATTAAAATTTTTAAAAAGCAGCGATTTGTGGTGTTGCGAGTCGGCTATGTCTATGCTAGAAACCAAGTGATTTTTGTTCTAGGTTTTAAGAAAAAGATTCTTAAGATTGAGAATGTCTGTTTCATTTCATCTGATAACTATCAGAGAGTCGCTCAAGGGAAAGAGGCGGTATTTCGTGTCGGATTCATTTTCTCTCATACCGCTGCCGTTGGTAGATCAACGCTATGCGCAAGCGCTTTTTGATTGCGTTCAAGAAGCCGGAAACGTTGAAAAGGTTGAAAAGGCAGTAGAGGATCTTTTACTTGTTTTGGAGCATAAGGATTTAAAACGCTTTGTGCTTAGTCCATTCTTTTCAGTTAAAGAGCAAATTAAGGTGATGCAATCTGTTTGTGCAAACATCAAATTTGCTGATAAAAACGCAGGGCAGGTCATTGGTAATTTTTTACGCGTTATTGCAACAAACCGTAGGCTTAGTGCCGTATTTGGTATTTTACGTGCTTTCCAGCATTGTGTTGCACGCGCTCGTAGGCAGGTTACTGCGCAAATTGTTTCTGCGCGCCCCTTAAGTTCTCAACAAAGACAAGAGTTGTGTGAGGCTTTGGAAGGTGTTGTTGGAGGAAAAGTCTTGCTGCACATCATTGTGGATCCAACAATTCTTGGTGGATTAATCGTTCGTGTGGGGTCGTCTCAAATTGATACGTCTCTTCTCACAAAATTGTCTTCACTTAAGCTTGCATTGAAAAAAGAGGTCAGCTGATGGATATTAGACCATCTGAAATTTCAAAAATTCTAAAAGAGCAAATCAAAAACTTTGACCAAAAGGCTGAGGTTTCAGAAATTGGTTGGGTTCTCTCTGTAGGGGATGGTATTGCTCGCGTTTATGGTTTGGATAATGTCCAAGCAGGGGAAATGGTCGCCTTTCCAAACGGTGTGCGTGGTATGGCACTCAATTTGGAAGTTGATAATGTTGGTGTGGTCATTTTTGGCTCAGATCGTGATATTCGTGAAGGTGATTGTGTAAAGCGGTTAGGTGCTATCGTCGATGTTCCTGTGGGTCCCGCTTTGCTTGGGCGTGTGGTTGATGCGTTGGGAAACCCTATCGATGGTAAGGGGCCCATTAAAGCAACAGAGCGTCGTCGTGTCGATGTTAAGGCTCCTGGAATTATTCCGCGTCAGTCTGTCCATGAACCGATGTCGACTGGATTGAAAGCGATTGACGCACTCATCCCTATTGGACGGGGGCAGCGTGAATTGGTGATTGGTGATCGCCAAACAGGAAAAACAGCAATTTTGCTCGATACATTTTTAAACCAAAAACCTTTTCATGAAAAAGGGGCTGGACGAGAGCAAGATAAAGTTTATTGTATTTATGTGGCTATCGGTCAAAAACGTTCGACGGTGGCACAGTTCGTTAAAGTTTTAGAAGAACGTGGAGCGCTGGAATATTCTATTATTGTTGCAGCGACTGCTTCTGATCCAGCACCACTGCAATTTATTGCACCTCTTGCTGGGTGTGCTATGGGTGAGTATTTCCGTGATAATGGGCAACATGCTTTGATTGGTTATGATGACTTGTCAAAACAGGCGGTGGCGTATCGTCAAATGTCTCTTTTATTGCGTCGTCCTCCAGGTCGTGAAGCTTATCCGGGAGATGTTTTCTATCTGCACTCGCGTCTTTTAGAGCGGGCTGCGAAGTTGAATGCGGAAAATGGATCTGGGTCGTTGACAGCTTTGCCAGTTATTGAAACGCAAGCAAATGATGTTTCTGCCTATATTCCTACAAATGTGATTTCGATTACTGATGGGCAAATTTTTCTAGAGACTAATTTGTTTTATCAAGGAATTCGTCCTGCTGTAAATGTTGGTCTTTCTGTATCACGTGTTGGTTCTGCTGCACAAATTAAGGCAATGAAGCAAGTTGCTGGCTCGATTAAAGGTGAATTGGCGCAATATCGTGAAATGGCAGCTTTTGCGCAGTTTGGCTCTGATTTGGATGCGTCAACCCAGCGTCTGTTAAATCGGGGTGCGCGTTTGACAGAGCTGTTGAAGCAGCCGCAATTTTCTCCACTCAAAACAGAAGAACAGGTGGTGGTTATTTTTGCGGGTGTGAATGGCTATCTTGATGCTTTGGCGGTTTCTGATGTTGCGCGGTTTGAGCAGGGACTTTTAGTGCTGTTGCGTAGTGATTATCAAGATCTCTTAAAGGCAATTGCTGAGCAAAAGCAAATAACAGATGAGCTGAAAGATAAGTTGATAACTGTTCTTGATACTTATGCGAAAAATTTCTCGTGATGAATTGATGGAATGCTTGAATGGCTTCACTAAAAGATCTTAGAGACCGTATCGCTTCGGTTAAAGCAACACAAAAGATTACCAAAGCTATGCAAATGGTTGCAGCGGCAAGGTTGCATCGTGCTCAAGAGGCAGCGCAGTCTGCACGCCCTTATGCGAAGAGAATGGCTGATATTTTGACCAGTGTTGCTGCTGATGTAGATGGTGTTGATGCGCCTACTCTTATGCGTGGTACGGGGCGCGATGATGTGCATCTTTTGGTGGTGTGTACTGCTGAGCGCGGTTTGTGTGGTGCTTTTAACGTGCAAATTGCTCGTCGTGCACGTGAACAGATTAAGGCATTGTTGGCGACTGATAAAATAGTAAAAATTATCACTGTGGGTAAAAAAGGCGCGGATATTTTATCGCGTGATTACAAAGGCTTGATAATTGATCATATCGATTTGCATGCTGTAAAGCGAATTGGTTTTGCAGAGGCAGTGATGATTAGTCAACGGATTGTTGATTTATTCAATGAAGGTGCTTTCGATGTTTGTACGCTGTTTTATTCTGAATTTGTTTCCGTAATTAATCAGCGTCCAACAGCCTTGGATTTGATTCCAATGGTTGCTCCAAAAGCAGCTGTTGGGGCAATAGATATTGTGGAGCAAACCGATCATAACAAAGGTTCACAATCGATTGTTTATGAATATGAACCTGATGCTGCGTCTCTTTTAGAGGCCCTTGTACCACGTAATCTTTCGGTGCAAATCTTTCGGGCTTTGCTAGAAAATGTTGCTGGTGAAATGGGCGCCAAGATGACAGCTATGGATAATGCATCGCGCAATGCGGGTGAAATGATTAGTAAATTGACGGTGGCTTATAATCGTCAACGTCAAGCACAGATTACGACAGAATTGATCGAAATTATTGCGGGCGCTGAAGCGCTTTAAATGGAGAAGGTAAAGATTGATGGTAAAAGCAGTAACCTCAAGCAAAGGAACAGAAAAAGGTGAAAAAAAGAAACCAGCTGCTCGTTCCAGCGTGAAAAAAGCCGCTTCGAAATCTCAAGTGGATGTAAAGGCTTCCTCTGTACCTGCGCGTGATGCAGCTAAAGATACACCTGTAAAAAAAGATACATCCGCAAAAAAAGAAGAGCATGCAAAAGGCGCTGTTGGTGAAATCAAGCAGATTATTGGTGCTGTCGTTGATGTGCAATTTGAAGGTGAATTGCCAAAAATTCTCAACGCTTTGGAAACAGAGAATTTAGGCAATCGCTTGGTATTAGAAGTTGCGCAGCATTTGGGTGAAAATACTGTGCGTACGATTGCTATGGATACGACTGATGGTTTGATGCGGGGCCAAAAGGTTGTGGATACAGGCACACAAATTAGCGTTCCTGTAGGAGAAGCAACGTTGGGACGTATTATGAATGTGATTGGGGAACCGGTGGATAATGTGGGACCAATCGCTTCAACCAAAACACGTTCTATTCACCAAGAGGCACCTGAATATGTTGAACAATCGACTGTTTCGGAAATTCTCGTAACCGGTATTAAAGTCGTGGATTTGTTAGCCCCTTATTCTAAAGGGGGTAAAATTGGCTTGTTTGGTGGTGCTGGTGTTGGAAAAACCGTTCTCATTATGGAGCTTATAAACAATATTGCAAAGGCACATGGTGGCTATTCTGTATTTGCTGGTGTGGGAGAACGTACACGTGAAGGAAATGATCTTTATTATGAAATGATCGAAAGCCGCGTGAATGTGAATCCAAAAGAGAATAATGGTTCAACGGAAGGGTCAAAGTGTGCCCTTGTTTACGGGCAAATGAATGAACCACCAGGAGCGCGTGCGCGTGTGGCTCTTTCAGGATTGACAATTGCAGAAAGTTTCCGTGATGAAGGACAAGATGTTCTCTTCTTTGTGGATAATATTTTCCGTTTCACGCAAGCAGGAGCTGAGGTATCTGCTCTTTTAGGGCGTATTCCTTCTGCTGTTGGGTATCAGCCGACTTTGGCAACAGATATGGGGGCGTTGCAAGAACGTATTACCAGTACAAAAACAGGCTCTATTACTTCCGTTCAGGCAATTTATGTTCCGGCAGATGACTTGACGGATCCGGCGCCGGCAGCGTCTTTTGCTCATTTGGATGCAACAACTGTTCTTTCGCGCTCTATTGCGGAAAAGGGGATTTATCCAGCGGTTGATCCGCTTGACTCTTTCTCGCGTATGTTGGATCCATTGATTGTGGGGGAAGAGCATTACACGGTTGCTTGTCAAGTGCAAACCATTTTACAACGTTATAGAGCGCTTCAGGATATTATTGCTATTCTTGGAATGGATGAACTTTCTGAAGATGACAAATTGCTGGTGGGGCGGGCACGTAAAATTGAACGTTTCCTTTCGCAACCTTTCCATGTTGCGGAAGCCTTTACTGGTTCGCCGGGGAAACTCGTTCCTTTGGAAGAGACAATCAAAGGCTTTAAGGGGCTTTGTGCTGGCGATTACGATGATTTGCCAGAAGCTGCTTTTTATATGGTTGGTTCGATTGATGAAGCACTTGAAAAAGGAAAGCGTCTCATGGCAGAGGCTTCTTAGTAAGAAGCTTCTTATTCAAGAGAAAACTGTCATGGGTATTTTTCGTTAAAAAGGACGAGTCGTTGGAGAAAACGGAGAGTCCTTATATCGGGTATTTTGGAGACTTTTGTGGAAAACAATAGAGAAGAGCATTTTTTATTTGAGCTTGTATCGCCTGAAAAAATTGTGTTTTCAGAGCAGGTAGTGTCTGTTGTTCTTCCTTCAGCCTCAGGTTATTTGACAGTTATGGCGCATCATGCGCCATTGGTGGCAAGTATTGTGTTGGGCAGTGTTCGTGTTCGCACCTCTGTGGGTGAAAAATTATTTGTTGTATGCGGGGGTGTTGCAAATATTACCTTTTCAGGCTGCTCTTTATTGGTAGAGCACGTTGTAGCTGTAGAGAATCTTTCTTTTGATGTATTAGAACAGCAGATTTTGCAGATTCAAGCGACGTTAGAAGGAGGGACAAGTGATGAGGACAATCATAAAATAGAGGCTTTTTTCCAGCAGTTGTCAGCTGATGGTGCTGTGTTGATAGAAGCGTAGCAGAGTATACAGGAAAAGATGACATGAGCGGAAAAAAGAGTACGGTTGTGTCTGCTAAAAGGAGTGCAAAACCTTTTCCTCGTCCTGGTCGTGTCTTTGCGGGACCTTTGCCAAAGTGCTTTGTTTATATTTTTGCTTCTCTTATTTTGCAATGGGCTTATGGTTTAGGGGCTAATATTGTTCAGTCTAACATTGTCCATCTTACGGGTGATTTTCATGCAACTTTGGCCGAGACGACATGGCTGGTAGCGGCTTATATGGCGCCAAATGTGAGTGTAGCGATTATGTTGATCAAAATCCGCTATCAATTTGGGCTGCGCGCTTTTGCTGAATTATCAATTCTTGGCTTTGTTTTAGTTTGCGTGTTGCAGCTCTTTGTTACGGATTTGCGTTCTGCATTGATTATTCGCTTTTTTGCTGGGATTGCTGCTGCTCCTTTGGCTTCGCTTGCGCTGCTTTATATGATGGAGGCTTTTGCTCCAGCAAAGAAGTTTACTGTTGGTCTTAGTTTGAATTATATGAATGCGGCTTTAGCGGCACCTTTATCACGTTTGATTTCTCCTGATTTGCTGGAAAATGGTGGTTTTTCCAGTCTTTCCGCTCTGGAAATGGGGTTGGTTCTTATCAGCTTGGTCTGTATCTATACTTTGCCTCTTACTCCTGTTGTGCGTAGTAAGGTTATTCAAAAATTAGATTGGATAAGCTATGGTTTGATTGCTCTTGGTCTTGGATTAAATGCTGTGATCATGTCTGTTGGCATATTGTATTGGTGGTATGAAGCACCATGGATTGGTTGGGGGCTCGCACTTGCTATTTTCTCGTTGGCTATTGCTATTATTATTGAGCTTAATAGAGAAAAACCGTTGATTGATCTCCGTTGGATTTTCAGTAAAGAAATGGTCCAATCTGTTTTTATTTTATTTATTTTTCATGTTTTTTTATTGGAGCGGTCAAATTTGCCCGTAGGGTTTTTTAATCTTTTTGGTTTGCTCAATCGTGAGATGGCGCCCATGTATCTTGCGGTGACATTAGGGATTCTGTTAGGAGGGGCTGTTTGTGTCTTTTTTTTACGGGCGGGGCGTGAGGATTATTTTTATTTGTTGTCTTTGGGTTGTTTGGCGTTAGGAGCTTATTTAGATAGTCATGTAAACCATTTAACGCGCCCACAAGATATGATGTTGAGCCAAGGGTTGGTGAGTTTTAGTTATGCACTTTTTTTGCCTCCGGCTCTTTTCAAAGGGTTTGTGATCGCTGGTGAGCGAGGACCGCGTTACGTTTTAAGTTTTATTGCTGTTTTTTTGCTAACGCAAGTGACAGGGGGATTGATGGGGTCGGCTTTTTTTGGCAGCCTTCAGTTTTATTTTGCCCATAAGAACTTTGAGTCCTTAACACAAAATATTATTATTACTGATCCGCTTATTTCTGGTGAGATGAATACTTTATTTTCGCCTTCTTATGGTGTTTCTGTTCCCAATGGCTTGAGAAGTGAGCAGGATACTTCTATGTTGATAGAGAAATTTAAGTTAACAGCAAATATTTTTGCTTATGATGACGTTTTTCGGCTTTATTTTTATATTTCAATGGTTGTATTCGTTATTTTTCTTGTCACAATGATTGTTAAGTCATGCTCTTTGCGTGCATTAGAAAAGTAGAGTAATGTCATAGAAAGAGGGGTGCAAAAAAATGATAAAAAAATTACGGTCAAAAGCTACGATTGTTGCATTCCTATCGGGCATTACGGGTGTTTTGCTGATTTTGTGGGCTTGGAGGCTTCCTCCTTTTGTGAGTAACATTCAAATAACGGATAATGCTTCTATTAAGGGCAATGTTACTCTGGTTAGTTCACAGATCTCTGGGGTGATTGCACGGATTTATGTGCAAGATTATCAACGTGTTGAAAAGGGAATGCTGCTTTTTGAGCTCGATGATTCTCTTTTTCGGCAGCAGCTTGCACGGGCACAGGCTGTTCTCGATTCAAAAAATGCAAAACTGGCAAGTATTGAATTACAAGCACAGCTTTTGCAGGGCGAAATTAATACAGCAGAGGTGGAATTGGCGCGTTCACGAGCATTTTCCAATGTTGTTCCAGATAGTAAAAAGTTAGGTTTTGGTGATGCGGCAAGTTCTGTTTCTCGTCCTCTTTCACAACTCTTGACAGCTCTCGAAACAAAACGCCAATTGCAAAAACAATTGGATCTTGAACGGCAAAGTTTACAGTCAGAAATTGCGGGAGCGAAGGTGAGTGTTGAGTTGGCAAAACTTAATCTCGATCACACAAAGATTTTATCTCCTCGAACAGGCTATATTGGATTAGTTGGAGCGCGGGTAGGGCAATATGTTATGCCGGGGACACAATTGGTCTCTGTTATTTCTGATGATATTTGGATTATTGCTAATTATAAGGAAACGCAACTTTCTCAGATGCGTGTGGGACAACCGGTTGTTTTTTCTGTTGATGCATTGAACAACAAAAAGTTAACAGGGCGTGTGGTTCGTTTTGCACCTGCTACAGGCTCAGAGTTTTCATTGTTAAAAACGGATACGACAATTGGTAATTTTATCAAAATTGCGCAACGTATTTCAGTACGGATTGCTTTAGATCCTGGGCAGGAAGGAATTGAAAAACTCATTCCTGGCATGTCCGTGGTTACCTATGTAGATACTTCGCAGCGAGTCGATTCTGGAGGATGAAATTTTGGGTTTTTTCAGTTTAATTTTTGCGTCATTTACTTATAGCAAGTGGTTGTTTACATTGGAAGATTTCGTTTGGTTTGCTATACTACATGTTTTAAAGCTCTTAGGCTTCTTATACTTTTATGTCATGATGTAAAATAATGTTCCTTAGAATATTAAAGCGCATGCATCTTTACTCACTTCCATTTCTTTTGAACTAACTCAGTAGGGGGGGAGTATTGGAAGCTTTGCCTGTGGTTTTGCACAACACTGTCCTTTGAGGTGTGGTGTCACCGCATGTTTGGAAGATGGGGGTAGGGGGGGATGCCAGATAAAAAACTGGATTATAGACTGGGTCGGATGGGAAACTTATCCTTTTGGGAGAGGGCGTAAAGTTAGGAGGAAGACGTAAAGTTTATATTTTGTAAACCATAAAAATGCCCGTTTTGAGGCGGGCATTAAAAGGGAAGGTTATTGGTTGTGTTATTAATTTTTACGGATCAGTAAGAAGCTTACTAAAACGACTCCTGCTGCTAATGCGAGGGTTTTTTTAGGATTTTCTTTCGCTTTTTTCTTTAATTCTGTAGCATGTTCGTTGAGGTGATAAAGTGCGTGACGGCCTTTTTGTTTCCATGTGTTAAACAGCTCAGAAATGTTTTCAAAGCTATCATTTTGAAAACTCCAATGATTTACGGGGACCAGCTCTCTTTTTAAGAGTGCTATACGTTTTTTAATTTTAGCATTTTTTCTATGGGGTGAAAATAGACACATTTATTGACTCCTTCATGTGTTAAATTGTTGCGTGACAGTTGGAATTGTGTTTGGGGTTTTGCTATAACGGCTTGAACATTGAAAGGTTGCATTGATAATGCCGCGCGTGGGTGAGATGAGAATTAAAAGTTTGGGTTTAATGAGGCATTTCTTAATGTACTTGAGTTCATTTCGTGATGGTGTTTGTTAAGGATGTAAGGTAAAAATTTTTACAAAATGGTGTAAGATTCATTCATAAAGATGGTGGGCGATGTCTTCATTTTTTTGTTTGTTTAAAGTGTTGGGATAGCTTTTGGCACTTGAAATAGTTTATAAGGAGTTTTTATCTATCTATTCTCTTGTGGCTGTAGGGAGTGGTATTGATTGATTCAATTAAGAAGATTTAAAATGAGGAAATCTTACGATATTTGGGGTTGCTATTCAAATTTGTAAAAAATAGATTATTATAAATCAATATGTTGGATTAATTTGGCGATGTCTTTCATGCATTTTTAAAAATTGCGCTTTGATAGGCGTTATCTGTTGTGTTGTAAAACATTGTTTTGTGGTGACGTTGATTAAGGTATCGGCATGCAACTTAAAAATACAGTATTGTCTCTGTTTTGTTTCAGTTTCTTTTTGAAGCAACCAAGTGTAGAAGTATAAACTTGAACAGAAGTAGTAGAACTTATCCGGTGCGTCTATAGAATGAATCTACCTATGAATTGTATTGCATCAGTGTTAGTAGGTAGAACCTTTTGAGAGCAATCTGTTAAGATTGGTGGGCGGTGTAATTTTCGTCCTTTGAAGCGCGGAGGAAGTCAATGTAAATAATGATTGATAGCGCAGGTTTTAAAAATTTGAGGACTTGATGAGTACGACCTATTTTTTATCTAAACCACTTGAGCGTCGTCGATCTGTTGGTGTTGTTGTTGGTGATGTGATTATTGGGGGGCAGAGCCCGATAGTTGTACAGTCAATGACTAATACAGATACCGCTGATGTTGATGCAACTGTTTCTCAAGTAGCTGCTCTTTGGCAAGCTGGTTCACAATTGGTTCGAATTACTGTTGATCGCGATGAAGCGGCGGCGGCTGTACCAAAAATACGGGAGCGATTGGAGAGGTTAGGATTTTTTATCCCATTGGTGGGGGATTTTCATTATATTGGTCATAAGCTTTTATCTGAGCATCCTGCGTGTGCTGAGGCGCTTGCAAAATATCGCATCAATCCTGGAAATGTTGGTTTTGGCGCAAAAAAAGATCGTCAATTTGCAGAAATTATAGAGATTGCTTGTCGGTATCATAAACCTATTCGCATTGGCGTGAATTGGGGCTCTCTTGATAATGCGTTGTTAACACGGCTTATGAATGAAAATGCACAGCAAGAAAATCCTTTATCGGTTGCTGAAGTGATGCGGGAAACTGTTGTTCAGTCGGCTTTGCTTTCGGCTGCTTTAGCAGAAGAGTTAGGATTGGGGCGTGATAAAATTATTCTTTCTGCTAAAGTGAGTGATGTCCAAGATCTTATTGCTGTTTATACCACCTTGGCGGCGCGTTGTGATTATGCTCTTCATTTGGGATTAACGGAAGCTGGGATGGGAACAAAGGGCATTGTTGCTTCTTCGGTGGCTTTGGGTATTTTATTACAGCAAGGGATTGGTGATACGATACGAATTTCCTTAACACCAAAACCTGGTGGTGATCGGACACGAGAAGTAAAGGTGGGGCAAGAACTTTTGCAAGTGATGGGGTTTCGGCAATTTTTGCCTGTTGTTGCGGCTTGTCCTGGTTGTGGGCGCACAACCTCAACGGTCTTTCAACAATTGGCACAAAAAATTGAAGCAGATTTATACAAAAATATGCCTGTTTGGCGTGAAAAATACCCTGGCGTTGAAAGCTTGAAGGTTGCTGTGATGGGATGTATCGTCAATGGACCGGGGGAGTCAAAGCATGCGGATATTGGAATCTCTTTGCCTGGAGTGGGGGAAAGTCCTGCGGCACCTGTTTTTATTGAGGGACAAAAGGTAAAAATTTTACGGGGTGATCACATTGCTGAAGAATTTGAAGCGCTTTTGAGTGATTATATTCATACACGCTTTGGGCAAGGTTGAGGTAAAAATCGCATAAGGTTGAAGTAAAAAGGGTGTGTCGTTTTTTTTAAAACAAGCTGTCTTCAATGTGAAGATGGTGCTGTTGTATGCTGCTTTAGCTATGGTCAATACTGTTGTTGGTTGCTTATTATTTTAGGTAAAACCAGATGATATGCCTGTTTTAGAATCAGAAGCTTATGAAGGATATTAATGAGTTTGAGTGTGTTAAGACTATTAAGCAAAACGATATGAATACTTTAAATAGATCCGTAAATGTTGTTGCTGGTTTTTTGGCTGCTCTTGAGACAGTAAAATATTTAACGGATTCTTCAAATATCAAATTATAGAAAGAACATTGTTTATTGATTTTTCAGGCATTTTCCCAGCATTTTTTGGGGTATCAAATTGATAGGATTGGAAATCCTTATAGCGATTATAGTCCTATTTGTCGTAAAATGTAAGCTTTTATATGGATATAAAATGATGTATACGGGTGCCTTTTTTGGCGTTATTGGGGGAGTGCATGACAAGTATATTAGCGTTTGGCTTTTTATTTAATGGTATAAGGATTTTAACTGGCGCCTTTATTGTCTTTTATATGCTTGAAAAAGGCTTAACGCTTATTGATATTGGTGTCATTAAGTCGTTTCAGGCTTTTATTATGATGGTTACCGATATTCCTCTGGGATATTTTGCTGATCGAAAAAGTTATAAAATATCGATCGTTTTGGCAGCGGCTTTTGCTGCCACATGGCTCTTTCTCATGGGATTTTCTACAAGCTTTTATGGTTTTCTTTTGGCAGAAACTTTTAATGCCTTATCGCTGACATTAATTGCTGGAGCCTATAATGCTTTACTTGTTCAATATGCAAAAGAAAAATTGACATCCACTAAAAAAGTGCTTGGTTCCAGCTCTCAATATAATTACATCGGCATGTTTATATTCAGTTTAATCGGGGCATATTTTGCTGATTATTCTAGCCAATATATATGGTATATCGCGGCGTTTTTAATGTTGATGACAACACTATTTGGTTTGTTTTTTCTTGATGACTTGAAGGGGGAGAAAAAACCAAATAAAGCGAATTCTCTCATTTGTGAAGCTAAGGAGATGTTGTCTATTTTTATTAAAGTTCCTTATATCTCTTTATGCTTTTATTTTTCATTGATCTTTTTCAATATATTCTCGCAGTATTGGCAGTGGATATTTAAAGATCATAATATTAATGTCACTTATTTTGATCTTGGTGTGACATTTTCACTTATATTGTTCTCTCAGCTCTTGGCTAGTCTTCTCTTTACAAAACTAAGTGAAAGAGTGAATTTTATTTTATTGTTGTTTCTTTCGGCTTCACTGATTTTTACCGTTGCTTTCTTTGAACCAAGAAAAGAAATGGCTGTCATTTTAGTCTGTATGATTTTTTATCTCATTAAGTATACATATCTTCGTGTAGAAGTTGTTTTGCATGATAGTATTAGTGATTATTTCAGGGCTACATATGAATCTTTCTTGTCAACTGTTGGGAGATTTAGCTTATTGGTATTTTTTTACATGAGTGCGTATATGGTCAATATATTTGGCTTTTTCTCACTCGTTTATATTTTTGCTATTTATTTATTGATTTACTTGTTAGCAGTATTTTTTTTAGAAGGAACTCTCAAAAAAGTTCAGTGAGAATATTAACTTATTACGATACGTGTTTTATAGGGTTTCATAGTGGGGCAAGGCTTTGATTTATTAAGGCGCATCGTTGTTTTTGCATGTTGAATGAGAAAGACTGAATAGTCTCAGTTATTCTTATTTAAAATCTATGTATGTTGAAGTAATCAAAGTCATCTGCTTGTACATTATAAGTGGGCTTGGCATAATAATCGTTAAAAGGGAAATAAAAATGCTGCTTATGAATATTGCACAAAGAGTTGCTGATAAGATTGGACGCTGATAAAGAAAATGATTGTGCCAGATTATATGCTTATTAAGGAATGGTGATAGAGCAGTTTTCCCGTTTTTATTGGTTCCTTGCTGGTAACACTTTATCTCATTAGAGCTAATTTAAGCAGTCGGACAATTTATAGCCTGTCCTCATAAGAATTCCCGTATGATCGATTTTGATATTTTGATGATCTATTTTATTGTTGGTATATTTAGCGGATTTTACCATTGCCTCCTTTAAAATATCAATCATCTTGTTGAGATAATTTTTTTACGTTGTACATTCTCATTTTTGAGTATTTTCTCTTTGATTGTGGCGTTAGCTCTGTATTTTCTGATGTTAGAAAATACTCTTAATCCAGATAATAAACTTATCTATGGAAACTTTGAATGACAGCCCCCTCTTTGAGAGGGAATAAAACCAAGTACAGAAATATTGTTGAGTACAATTTGCTACAAATAAGCCACAAGAAAACAGCATATATTGATATATTTGATAGGAATCTGTTAAGCCGTACAAATTATGGTCATTAAAAGGTAAAGCGATGAAATCGTTATCCATAACGCGTGTTGTAACATTGATAACTCTTTTTTCTGTATTTGTATTGGTGGGATGTACGCGCGTGGATAGTCTAGAACAGTACGATAGACTTTACGAAAAATATATCAGTGAAAATTACGGCGCTTTTGAACATTTTCAAAAGCATGAACAAGCAAAAAAATTTGTATACAGCCATGGCTATCAGAATATCGTACCAAAGTTTGACATTATACGGCATCGTCACATACTGATTGTTTTATGTGGACGTTTTGTTAATTTATTGCGTGGTGATTATAATGAATGGATATCAGCAGATATGTTACTCAATGTCATAAGCAGTTTGCGTAATGACTATAACTGGAGAGAAAGCGATTTTATTTGGGCCTATAATATGTCTATGAATTCTACCGACCCCATGATTGATTACGCGAAAAAATTTCTTAATTCTTCCAGCGGAAATGGCATCAGCCCAACAACACAAATTATTGACCTTGTGTCTAGTATGAGAGCTGGTCATGGTGACAATACTAAACAAATAGCGCGTTTTTGCATAGAGCTAAACACGATATATGACATGATGAAACCAAGAAGAATTTACAAATGACATTGAATGGATAATGAGAAAAATTCTCTCAAAGGATATTAAATGGCTATAATACTCTTGATAATCGCGGCATTTTCTTGGCCATGTTGCATGTTTTTTTTATTATGGCTTCAAAAGGTGGACATATTTTCCAGCTTTTACAACAGGCATAGGTTCACTTACAATGATGCTTTTCATCTTAATAAGAAAATTGCACTTAAAGGAGGAAATTTGCACTTGGATTGAAAAAACTACTTATCACAAATTAGATTGCGCTATTATATATAATAATAAGGACTTTTTTTATCTTTCTGTTGCAATGATCATTCTCTGTTTAATCTTATCAATTCTCTTTTTATGTGATAATTGAATAAACGAGATAAAGAGCGTGATGAATTAAAGTTGTACAGTGATCATGATTATTATTCAATTGAAGTTATTACACACTTTTGTAAATAAAAATGTTTCTGCTTTTGAAGGAGCATGCCGACACAATTATTCACTTTGCTAGCCCCTAATGTTGCGGACAGCCCTTGGCTTTTAAGACGGTTCATAAGAGGCATTTTTTTAGTCTTTTCTTTGATGTTTTGCCCTACGCGGCTCTCTCTGTTTTTGAGGTGCAAGCAAGTGATTTTTATTGATTCAATATACACAGATTTGAAATGAAAGAATCTTACGGTATTCAGGGTTCTTATTCAAGTTGAACAACCGCGAATTATCATTATAAATCAATGTATTATATATTTCTTGCTAAGAAAAGAGAGATCGGTAATAATATTTTTTTGGTCTTTCGTTCTATTGAAATTAATGGCTTTATTTATCCTGTTATGCCGTAACATACTGTCATTTGAGGGGGTGGTGAAGGTATCTTGTTTGATACATTAAGTATTTTAAGAAGTACATGGTGAATATTCTTAAGTCTTGCTTATCGCGTCTTTAGTTTAAGTGAATCGCATGCGTGGAAAGCGAGAGAAACCTACTCGGTAGGAAACTAGACTGTTTACAGAGTAGATTGGATTAAAAGACTTTGTTCTTTGAGGGTGGCATAAAAATCAAAATAGCCATTATGTTCATTTTTTTCTGATATTTTAAATACGAGCTTCAAAAAAATAATGCTTAAACTAAACAATGAGCATTTTTGTAAAAGTGTTTTTAGAGAGCAAGCAATACACGACTGAATTTACAGAATGTAACCATATTTGATCTTCTACAACAAGATAGCGTGGAAAGGCATAAAAATTACGACTCTCTACTGAGGGCATTTACTTAGGGCATTGTACTTCTTTTATTGTTTTTTGCGGGTTTATAAAATGCCTGGTTTTATACTTATTCTGTTTATTTTTGCCTTATCGTTAGAAGATTAAAGACATAAAGGAGAAAACGAGTTTTCCTCTTTCCGGTTGTTTTTTATTCGGCTTTAAAGCATCCACTGTAATATCTTTTAAAACATGGTGATTACGCATTGTTTTACATTTTGTTTCTTTTAGTCTTTAATGAAAGGCATTTTTCATGCAAAATAGGATACCTAGAATGCATTTGTGTTATAAATTTACGCGGCTTGTTTTAATGAAATTCCTCTTAAGATTTGTCGCACCCATTTCATGATAAGGACTATAATGGAGATTAATGGTAATGTTTCTTGGAAAAGTCTATTATGCATTCAATAAATATGACGGTGTACACTATGTACAATAGGGTGGATGAAGTTTAATTTTGGCGTATTGCACTAAAGTGTGCTGCTTGTTGGAGGGGGAGTGCTTTAGCGCCAAAAGGATGTAAGAATGCTTCTGCTTTACTGATGAGTGTATCTCGCTTTTTTTGGGTTTCTTTAATGCCGTAAAGATGAACAAAAGTGGCTTTTTGTGCCGTTTCATCTTTCCCAGCCGTTTTTCCTAGGGTTTGCGTGTTGGCGGTGACATCAAGAAGGTCATCGGTTAATTGAAAGGCTAAACCAAGATAGGTCCCAAAATCAGTAAGTTTTTCAGTTAATTCTTTAGATGCATTGCCAATGATGGCACCTGCTTGGCAAGCAAAGCTTATCAGGGCTGCTGTTTTCATGTGTTGTAGAGTGATGATGTCAGTACTTTCTTGCGGTCTTTTTTCAGCTTCAAGGTCCAGCATTTGTCCACCTAACATACCGCCAAGTCCTGCCGATTGTGCAAGAGATGTGATCAGCTTGATTCTAATATCTGTAGATAGATTACTAGCTTTATGGGCAATGATTTCAAAGGCAAATGTTAAGAGGGCATTGCCTGCTAGAATTGCTGTTGCTTCATCAAATGCTATATGGACGGTGGGTTTTCCACGCCGGAGTGTATCGTTATCCATAGCGGGAAGATCATCATGAATGAGCGAATAACAATGGACACATTCTAAGGCACATGCAACATCAAGAGAATGTTCTACAGGGACGTCAAAAAGTGTAGCACTTTGAATTACAAGAAAAGGACGCAAGCGTTTTCCACCGTTCAGCACACCATAGCGCATGGCTTTGATTAAATTTTTAGGGCGTGAAATTTCACCATTTTGGATTTGATCACTTAACAGGGTATCAAGCCGCTTTTCAACGGTATGTCCATGTTTTGCAAGAAGGGTGGTAAATTCGTGCATTCTTGCTTCCTTTGTTTTTACAAAAATGAAATTATGAAGTTTAAAGAGAAAGGTTGTCGCTTTTTCTTGTTTTCATAAATTGGCGTCGTTTTTTATTAAAAATCAACTTCTCTTTTTATCCGTATCTCTACTGTATGCGCAAATCCCTTTTTAAACCAAATAAAAATTGAATGAAGGGCTTATAAAAAAGCTTTCATTGGTGTATAAAATTCTCAAATTTTGCAGTGTTTTTGATATTCATTTGATTATTGTGACACCATTTTTGATAATAAGAAGGTCATTTTTAGTAAGAGGAGGATCATTTTGACATTGCCTCTTCTTTTTTATCAGTGTATAATATCTTCAAATTTTATGGTGTTTTTAAATGAAGCATTGTCATTTTTGACATTGCTTTTTCTGTTTTAATGGATTTGGAGTGTCTTTTTATGGCTGTACCTAAACGAAAAACCTCTCCAGCGAAGAGGGGCATGCGCCGTTCGGCTGATGCTCTGAAGGCGCCGACTTATATCGAAGATAAAAATTCTGGTGAATTACGTCGTCCTCATCACATTGATTTGAAAACGGGAATGTATCGTGGGCGTTCCGTTTTAGTAGTTAAAGACTGAGCGTTTTCTTTCTTTTCCAGAGGTCAACTTTTTTATTTCATCGATCAATGCACGCTTGGGGCGTGCATTTTCGCTTTAAGATGAATGTTGAGGCTCCCTTGCGTCGTCTTCTATCGATGTGGAATAGGGAATGTATCGTGGATGTTCCGTTTTAGAGGTTATAAAACTTTAGCGTTTTCTTTCTTTTCCAGTGGTGAACTTCTTTTATTTCATTAGTGAATGCATTGGGTAAGATGCGTTTTTCACTTTTTCTTGAGAACATGTGTGGGATAAAGTTTTGCTGTAGAGAAATGATTCTATTGTGGGAGATGATTTTCTTGTTTTCTTGAGAGGCTATAAGGGATTGCTTGTATCAGTGTCTTTTATGATGACTTCGTTAAGAGCTTGGGTATTGATATAAGTTAGCTCAGTAATAAAATCATTTTGTATCGCACTTAATCTTTATTGACTGTAGAGAGAATCCTATTAGACCGTAAAATATCGTCGTTTAAGGCGGTTGATCCATGTAAGGCTTTAAGCATACCGGTGTTTTTTATGAGAATATTTAAGGCAATGGTTTGTCTATAGGCTTATATTGTGACATGTGATTCTCCTTAAAAAAATAGAGATCGACATCACATTGATTTATAAAGATCATTTGTTGTTTTGCGCCTTGAATGGAAGGTCTATCGTAGGATTTTCTCATTTCAAATTTTCCCCCATGTTGAATCAATGACAATCACTTGCTTTTCGGTCACAAGTGGGGCTGGCATGTGGGTGAAAACTCTATAAAAAAGGAAAAATGTTTATAATGAATATTTTCAAATGTAAGAATTGTTGTAACATTGGGGTTAAGTGTATGCTGATGCCAGCGTGCTTTCTTATGAGCAGAAAAGAGAAAACCGTTACAAGACAGAAGGTGTACACATTCAATAACCTTTAGTGCTTTTTATGATAAAGGTATATGAGACTTTTTTATGAATATCACGCTGTATTTTCATGTTTTTGAACTAAGAATTGTCTATATATTTTTCTTATTTTTGTGAATATAAGGGATTTGTTGCGAACAGCTTGTAAAAATAAGTAAACTTAAAACCAGATATGTTATGTGTGGGGGTGAGCAAAGTATTTTATCAAAGCCGGTACGATTCTCCAGTTCATAGCTGGTTTATGAATGATTTTATAGTGTTGCTTACCTAAGTTTATGATTTTTTTGTTATCTGTTCATCACTAGACAACATATTGATTTATATATATAATTCATTGTTTTTCATATTGAATTAGAACCCCGAATAACGTAAGATTCACTTATTTCAAATCTCTCTATCTAGAATCAATCAAAACCACTCGTTTGCACGTCACAAGTGGGATGAGTGTGTGGATAAAATTTGTATAAGAAAGGACTAGAAATGGTTCTTATGAAGAGTCTTAAGAGCCAAGGGTTGTCGCAACATTGGGGGCTAGCAAATATAATGATGGTGCCGGCTTGCTTCTTCATAAACGTAAAGATGGTGGTGCTCAATGGCTTTATCGTTATACCATTCACGGTCGGCGCCGTGAAATGGGCTTGGGCGCCTTAAGACATGTCTCTTTAAAAAAAGCCCGTGAATTGGCAAACCAATGGCGTGCTGTTTTACATGAGGGTCGTGACCCCATTAAAGAACGCGATAAACAAAAGCGTGAGGCAATGCGTAATCTTCATTATTTAAAAAACATTGCTTTAGATGCTTTTGAAAGCCGTAAAGCTGAATTAAAAAGAGATGGTAAAGCTTGTGATTGGTTTTTACCATTACGCCTTCATATTCTCCCTAAATTGGGCTGTCTGCCCGTTTCAGAGATTACACAAATAGAGATACGCAATACGCTTTCTCCCATTTGGCATGCAAAAGCTGGAACAGCTCAGACAGCACTGAAGCGTCTTAATCGTTGTCTTAAGCATGCGGTTGCATTAGGGTTTGGATGTTGATTTACAAGCAAAAAAAAGCACGCGCGCTCTTAAGGTAAGCAACGTCATAAAACTATTAATAGACTAGCCATGGATTGGAAAGATGTTCCTGCCTTTTATCAGTTACTCTGTAAAACACAAAACATAACACGACTGGCTTTGCGTTTGCTTATCCTGACAGGCGTTCATACTAATCCTTTGCGTCATATTCGTGAAGATCAGATTGAAGATGATATCTGGACAATTCCTGCTGAGAATATCCAATCTTTAGCGGTTTGTTTGAAACAGAGATTGAGACTTTTAAGAGTTCTATGAATCATTCTAGATTTTATGTGTCCGATTGGAGTAAGAATATTGCGTATATCTCGTAATCTCTGAAATGAGAAACCTCATTTGGGAAAAATATGAAATTGAAAGGGGCAATGCTAACGTTCATTTTTATTGTTATTTTTTAAGTTAATTTTACAGCTTTCAAAAGTATTTGGAATGCCTTTTACAGAATGGAGATGATGGTTTTAGTTCATGCTTTTTTTATCGCGTTTTTTAATGGGGGGAATGCTTCTCATGCAAAATAGAGTGCCCAAGACAAAATATGCTTATGTTGTACTGTCACGCTTTTTTTAAAAGGAATATTTTTCAATATTTGTGGCATCCATTTTATGACGGTGTTTTTGAATGTTCCAATGGTTTTGTAGAAGGGGGTCAATGGTAAAGTTTCGGTGTAGTGTATAAACGGCACTATGATCTTTACGCTTAATAAAAAAGCAAGCCCCGCCCTTACACATCTTGCCAGATTCCAATGTTGGTATATCCTTTGGTGTTTGAGACAGTGTCTCGCTCTTTTTGTACAGTTTTTACCCACAGATCAACTCCACTTGTGATTGACAAGCAAGTGATTTGATTGCTTCAACATGAGAGAAATTTGAAATGAGAAATCTTACCATATTCAAGATTCTAATTTAATAATGAATAATGCTAGATTATGATGATTAATCAGTTTGTTATCTATGAAGAAAGAAAATGAGGAAGAGGAATTTGTCGAAAAGTTAGATTGTTTATAGATTGGCGCTGGTTAAGAAACTTTGTCCTTAAGGGCAGAGAGGATGTTAAAAAATAAAACCAGCTTTTCGCTGGTTTTATCGAAATATCATCATTATGATGAAAGAGTGTATTATGCAGCGTAGACAGCTTTACTGTTTTCATCTGTTTCTTCTCTCTCAGTTTTAAACTCGCGTTCCGGCTTGTTGGAGAGATGCATCTCTATGAGATTGATAGCTTCTGTTTCAGAAAGACTATTAATAACCGCAATTTCGCGGGCCATTCTTTCAAGAGCAGCTGTATAAAGTTGGCGCTCAGAGTAAGATTGTTCAGGTTGTAGATTAGAGCGGAAAAGATCACGGACCACTTCAGCGATACAAATAAGATCTCCTGAGTTGATTTTAGCATCATATTCTTGTGCACGACGTGACCACATGGTCCGTTTAACGCGTGCTTTTCCGCGTAAAACTTTTAAGGCACGTTCGACAGAATCACTAGCAGATAATTTACGCATTCCAACGGAAAGGGCTTTTGCAATGGGGACTTTGACATCCATCTTATCTTTCGCGAAATGAATGACAAAAAGTTTTAATTTATGTCCTGCAACTTCTTGATCTTCAATCGCTATAATTTGTCCTACTCCATGCGTAGGGTAGACGATATATTCAGAGGTTGCAAATTCTTTGGTCTTGGAAGACGTTCCATGTTGGGATGCCATATTTTAGTTTACTCC
Organism: Bartonella sp. AA1HLJMS; assembly: GCF_042197445.1. Taxonomy (NCBI): domain Bacteria; kingdom Pseudomonadati; phylum Pseudomonadota; class Alphaproteobacteria; order Hyphomicrobiales; family Bartonellaceae; genus Bartonella; species Bartonella sp. AA1HLJMS. The sequence goes on from NZ_JBHIRW010000006.1 coordinate 60,209, forward strand.
CTTATGATCAACAAATGTATCGGAAAACAGGTTATAAACCTGAGGGTTGAGTTTTCTTTAACCAAGTATATTGTACCAATTAAGTGAGCATAAAAGCCGAGTACTTTTAAATCAAAAAAAAATACACCGCTTTACTATAACAAGCAAAGAAAAATACTTAGAAAGATGATCATGTTAAAATAACACTAACATCAAAATTTAAAAGAATCAATCATTTCGCTTAAGGATTTTTTATTTTTACAAGAGAAGTCTTTCAATCGTTGAAGGAGGAGAGTGTACACTTTATCATTACTCTTCGCCACTTCCTGGATTTTCTGAAAAATACTTTTCTAATTTATTTGGAACACCATCCATTTCTTTTGCTTGAGGAAGAGGATCTTTTTTGGTGGTTAGATTAGGCCATTTGTTTGCATAATGAAGATTGAGTTCTAACCACTTTTCTAATCCTGGTTCTGTATCAGGTAAAATCGCTTCTGCTGGGCACTCTGGCACGCAAACACCACAATCGATGCATTCATCGGGGTGAATAACAAGCATATTTTCCCCTTCATAAAAACAATCAACTGGGCAGACTTCAACGCAATCCGTATATTTGCAGTGAATGCAGTTGTCGGTTACTACGTGGGTCAAGATCAAACTCCATTTGTTACTTTAATTCTCTTTAGAGGAAAGTGTGTGCGTGTTTTTATGATTGGTGAGTTGATCGCGTAGTACAGCTAGTTTCGCAAAAGGTGAATCAGGATTAAGGCGCTTTTCTTTTTGAAAGGGCTTATGATTTGCATGTTTTCCTTGGGATTTGTGGAACTTATGAGAGCGTTTTGCTTGTGATGGTGCTTCTTGAGGGGAATTTTCATTTTTGTATTCCGCTTTTTTTACAGCGTTCTTCGATTTATTTTGCCACTTATTTCCTAATTTATCACGTTTTTTTTGTGCATGGTGGGGAAATTGATGCTTATAATGCCATAACAAAATAACTTTATCTTCTTCTGTAGAGCGCGGGGATTTGGCAAAATTCCCAACAGGTTCAGCTGCTGGTAAACGATTGGTTTTATGGAGATGTTTTTCAATACCAGAGGATGAAATGTTTGGGTATGAGATATTTTTTTCTTCTCGTGTTGTTTCTAAATCGCTTACTGTTTGCCATTGACTTCCAACGCATTCTGCTGCAGGAACATCTTGCTTTGCCCTATTGACAGGGGAAGAGGCTTGGTGTGCAAAGAGATTTTGTTCAAAAACAGTATTGCTTATGCTGTACGATTGATAACCAAGTCCTTTGAGGATTTCTTCCATATCGTTTCCATTGGCCCCAAGAATGGACATCATGGCTGGTGTAACAAAAAAACTTTTGCCATCATAGGCTCCATCGGGTCTGGGATCACTTCCTTGTTTCCAATGAAGTGCGGGACGGATGAGATTGGCAAGACGTTCTAAAATATCAATCCGTACAGCACGTTGTCCTAAGATTCGGTAGCCGGCTAATTGATAAAATTGGCGGTTATAGTTAGGGTCAACAATTAAAGAGGTTCGACCAGCAGATAATGCTGAAAAAACTTCACCCAAACCAGTTTGATCTTGTCCCGCATTTTGAAGATTCCACAGGAGAGTAATGGCTTGAACCGGAGCAGGTTTAAGCATTCCGGCAACATAGATATGAAAAGCGCCAAAACGCACGCCTAGACGCCGAAGAACGGCACGTGATTCTTGCGCAAGGTTTTTGACAATGTCTAAGACTTCGCGGCGTGGTAAAATCCCTAAAGAGTTAAAAAGTTGTAAAGCAAGACTGTTTGTTGAATCCGTTAAATTATCAGCATTGCGCAAATCAAACAGGGGTTTTAAAGTCGTTTCAAAATGAAAGGTGACAAAGCGTTCTAATCGTTTCACAACGTTATTGCGGGATTCTCCCGTGAGTTGTTCATCTGCTAAAACAATCAGTTTTGGTTTGAAAAAATCTTCTGTTGCTACAAGTTGTCCTACGGGTTGACCAATCCAGCGCACAATTCCATCAGAACTGAGGGTAAAATCTCCATTTGCAGAAGCACAAAAACGTGTCGCGCGTTTGGAAAAAGCAAGAATCAAACTCTCATTCTCTGTTGAAATTTGCTTCTCAGCTATTTGATCGGTACTGTTTTTGTTGGCATAAAAACGAAAACCTTCAAATTTACCCCTTCCGTGTTTTTCAATGAGAATATCATCTTGAAGAATCTCATTCTGTTGAACAATCTTGCTATCCATGATCATTTTCTTTCTCAGTGTGACACTGGTCAAAAGCTTTTTGCGACAATTTCATAATGGTGCTCTTTCTTTAACACGTTTGTTGCGTTTGCTTCAATCACTCTTGTCATTTTTTGCTGTTTCTTTGCGCCTTTAAAACTTGAATGATTCTTTTTTCATTCAGTTTTCATTCAGTTTGGATGCTTTATATTTGCAAATTACACTTATTAGTTGTATTGTAAAGCTAAAAGCATAAATAAATTCTTCAATTTAAAAGGAAACGGAACCGGTTATCAAAAAACGGCATTTCTTTTGCATGATCACTTTATTTTTTTGCTGTTTTGTCATGAAAAGTGAAGAGAAAGTTTTTTCAAATATTTCATAGGCTAAAAGGCATATTGTAAAGGCATTTTGCAGGTGAAATTGTGTCTTATGACAAGAAGTTTTACCATGACAGTAAAAAAAACAATTGCGATTATAAAATTACACGTTAAAGTAGTGGTCACAGAAGTTAACAACTTTTGCGTTCTTTTTAAGCGAAGAACAATGATGTCGTTGCCAAATCAATTTTGATAATTTTAATCGCAAGGGGTTATTATGGGTAATCTTTCAAATGCTGTTTATAAAAGCAGCAAAAATTATAGCGATGCAGACAAAAGCTTAGGACGTAATATGATGCGTTCTGCTATGCAAGCACCTTATCTTGAACGACAAAAAGAGCATGATTTGGCTCTGCGGTGGAAAGACAAACGTGATGATGATGCCATGCATCAAATTGCAGCGGCTCATATGCGTTTAGTGATTGCTATTGCTAATCGCTTTAAACGTTTCAAAATGCCATTGGGGGATTTGGTACAAGAAGGGTATGTGGGACTATTGGAAGCAGCTGCACGTTTTGAACCTGATCGGGAAGTGCGTTTTTCAACATATGCAACGTGGTGGATACGCGCTTCTATTCAAGATTATATTTTGCGAAATTGGTCAATCGTTCGAGGGGGAACGAGTTCTTCGCAAAAAGCACTTTTCTTTAATCTTCGGCGTTTGCGTGCAAAACTGATACAAGATGATAGTGCTTTGTCAAAACAGGATATTTTTCGCACAATCGCTGAAAAACTCGGTGTTTCCGTGCGCGATGTTGAAACGATGGATTTTCGTTTTTCCAGTTCTGATAATTCCTTGAGTGTTTCTGTTTCTGAGAACAGTGATAATCCCATTGCTAAGATGGATATTTTGGTGGATGATAGTCCTCTTCCTGATGCTTTAATTGAGCAAGTCATTGATGGTCAACGGCGTACACAATGGCTTTACGATGCGTTGCAAATTCTCAACGAACGGGAGTTGGAAATTATTCGCTTTCGTCGCTTAAATGAAGAGGGGGCGACTCTTGAAGTTTTGGGTGAAAAGTTAGGAATCTCGAAAGAGCGCGTGCGTCAAATTGAAGCTAGGGCTTTGCAAAAATTGCGTTCTGCTCTCCTTACGGTTCATTCAGAAGATGCTTACGATATATAAGCAGTGAAAGGCTTTGGGGGGGGGAGGAAAGAGAATGTATTAAGTGGGGGCATATGAGAATATGATAAAGTCAGTTTTAGGGGGTGTTCATATTTGTTTAGGAATATGCCTCCTTGGGGGCGCTACTGATAAACAGAGGAAGATAGGGGGCACAGTTAGTTGGAGGAAATATGTATCACACGGAGGCCTATAAAGGCATGATGAAGTTGGATTTTAAAGTGTTCCTCTTTATTTTCGAATATGCTTTAAGGCGGAGGGCGTGATACAGACAGAAAAGAATCAAAACTGTAAAAGAATCAAAACTGTAACGGATGAGAAGAAAGGCTTATTCTGTAATAATTTTCACTTTTGTACCTGCAGGTAAAGTTTGCGCTGGTGAGAGGGCGTTGAGGATGCGAAAGAGTTTTTCTTTATAGGGTGTGTATTGCATTTTATCTGCAAGATTGGCAACGGTTTCTCCTTGTTTAACACGGACAACACGGATTTTTAAGGGCTGCAATTTTTTTAACTGTGAAGATGAAAGAGAATGAAAGCTTTGTAGCGTTTTTTGGGCAACCTCTGCAAAATTTCGAGAATTATGTGGAGCGGCCGTCAAAAAACGAAAGATGTGGTTGTTGAATGGAATGACAACCACATCAAATTGCCATTGATCATTGGTAGCATGGGCCCGCGCTCCAAGTAAACTTTGGCTTTGAAAACCTTGACTTGTAAGTCCTTGAATTGTGATGGGGCGGATAGATGATTGGTCTAGACCGATAATCCAGCCGCTTTTCAAATAATCACTCGCAGATATTTCAGCAGGATGTGGGATGGCGTCAAAACGAATCGCAATTTTATCTGGTCCACTGGCCCAAACAGTGTGTGCTGAATGTTCTATTGTAAAATTGTTTGGAACAGAAAAAGCTATGCGCAATTGTGGGTGAATAAATTGGTTGCCTCGTACAAAACCTGTATAAAAGCCTCCTCCAAAAATTATGCCATCAATGCTTTTGAGAAAAGAATCATGATCGGATATTTTACTATTCCCTTTACTGATTTTACGCGCTTTTTCTATCGCAAGCCGAATGCGTTGAGGGGTAGTTGGGTGGGAGGCTAAAAAATCTAGAGAGGCATTTTGGGTGCCAGAAATATTACGAAAAGCACTATAGGCTTCCATTGTTTGAAGAAAGCGCGGTGAAGCAAAAGGATCATATCCTGATTGTTGGAGCATTTCGAGCGCAAGGGAATCAGCTTCCAGCTCTTGATTGCGGGAAAATTGCGCGAGTTGTTGCTTGTTTTGCATAGGGTTATGAAGTTTTTTGCCAATAGAAGAAAGAAGACGTGAAGACATGTGATTGGTCATCTTTAATTGGGCTTCTTTTTGCAGGCGTAAAATGCCATGATTGGCTCTGATATGTGCTATCTCATGGGCTAAAATGGCTGCAACTTCTGAAGAATCATTGGCTAATGCCAGCATACCACGAGTGATGTAGATCGAGCCGTTGGGGAGCGCAAAAGCGTTGATAGTTTCTGAGTTTAAAATTGTTACAGAATAGCTTTGATGAGAACTATGGGATGCAACTGCCAGTTTACGGACAATCTTTGCTAAAAGGTGTTCAAGTTTTGCATCATGATAAGCGCCACCATACATTTGCAAAATACGTGGGTGTTGCAGAGCGCTTAATGTGACATAGATATTGTGGTTGTTGGTACGTTTGATCGTTTTAGAAGAAGTGGAAGAAAGCCTATCATTTTGAGAAAGTGGTGTATGACAAGCCGAAAGGAGAAACGTTAGACTTATGAGAGTGGCTTTATACAGGCAAGAGCGAAAAAGAAAATTGCGGTGAAAAATGGGGTGCGTTGGACCATGGTGCACATTATTTCTGCGGAGTAATTTGGCAAATTGCATGTGTATCTTTGTATCGTATGTTTCTTTAAGAAAGGCATTAAGAATAAGGATTCGTTTGGCTATATCACGCTTTTTGTTTATAAAAAATGACTCTCACTTATAAAAAGATGCACTGTAAAGAAAATTTTGTGAAAGGCAAAGTATGGCATGACAACATTTACGATATTATTAAATGGGGATGTTCATATCACTGATCGTTTGCTTAATCAAATTCAAAACAGTCGGGTAATTGCTGCTGATGGTGGTATGCGTCATGCGGCAGCGCTTAATGTGACGCCTGAGTTGTGGTTAGGGGACTTTGATTCATCAGATGAGAACTTAATCCGTCAATATAGTCATGTTCCGCGTGAAGTTTTTCCCTCTGATAAAGATATGACAGATAGTGCTCTGGCATGTGAAAGAGCGCTGCAAAATGGCGCTAAAAAGCTTATTTTGTGCGGTGCTTTGGGAGGGGAGCGAAGTGATCATAGCCTTTCTCATATGACGCAAGCGTTGATGATGGCTGAAAGGGGTATTTCAGTGTTGTTGACAAGCGGTTCGGAAGAAGGTTGGCCGGTTTTGTCAAAACCTTGTTCGTATGATTTGCCTAAGGGATGTTTGTTTAGTATTATCGGCTTTTCTGATTTAAAGAGCTTAACTCTTAAAGGGGTAAAATGGCCAATTTGTGACAAAAATGTGTCATTTGGCTCTTCTTTAACACTTTCTAACCGTATTTGTGGAACCTTTTCTTGCCATTTAGGTTCTGGAAAAGCTATATTGTTAGCGTCTGTATCTATTCCATAAAGCTCTTCCAATATATTCTGAATAAGGCAGGGGGGGGCCTAGTGATGAAGTGCCGACATAAACGATATATGTATTGATCTTGAGAAGGAAAGGTTTTGATATGTTAAAATCAATTTTTAAAGTGGCCGTTGTTTCAGCCATTGGTTTCAGTTCAGTCGCTTGTACTACAAACGATGAACGCGTTGCACGTTACGGCGTAGGAGGAGCAGCAATCGGTGCTTTGGCTGGAACTGCTATTGCTGGAAGTACGCCTGGAGCAGCACTTACCGGTGCAGCATTTGGTGCTTTGGCTGGAACAGTAACAGGTGCAGCTGCAAATCAAAGAAAACAACAAAGACAGGTATCACAATTGTGCACGTATCGTGGTCGTAGAGGGCATGTTTACCAAGCACCTTGTGGACAGAGAGTTCCTGTACGGCAATTGTGTGCTTACCGTGATGCAAGAGGGGTGATGTATAAAGCACCTTGTCCGCGCCGCGTTCGTTAATGGCGGTGCCGCTTTTGCGGCTTGACCGCATTTTCTTAAATTTTGGAAAAACGCCTTTGCTCAATCAAGCTTCTTTATCGGTTGAGCAGGGGGCGCGTATTGCGTTGGTTGGCCGTAATGGTTGTGGAAAATCGACCCTGTTAAAAATTGCCGCAGGAATATTAGAACCTCATGGTGGCGAAATTTTTCGCCACCCGCGAGTAACGCTCCGTTATGTCTCACAAAATCCGGATTGTTCAGGATTTGAAGATATTAACGCTTATATGGAAGCGGGGCTGGATGATATATCTGATGTTCAGTGGATTAATACGCTTCGCACAAATTTAGGGTTTTCTGGGACGGAAAAATTGGAAACGCTTTCGGGAGGCGAAAAGCGGCGTGTTTCGTTGTTACGAGCCATTGCTGCAAAACCCGATATTTTGTTCTTAGATGAACCAACCAATCATCTTGATTTACCAACTATTGAATGGCTGGAAGCTGTTTTGGCTTCTTTGCGTTCAGCGATTGTGGTGATTTCCCATGATCGACGATTTTTAGAAAATGTTACACGGTCAACGGTATGGCTTGATCGTGGTACAACCAAAAGGCTGGAAAAGCGTTTTTCTGAGTTTGAAAATTGGCGTGATAAAGCACTGGAAGAAGAAGCCATCGAACAGCATAAATTGGGGCGCCAAATTGCTCGTGAAGAGCAATGGTTGCGTTATGGCGTGAGCGCACGGCGTAAGCGTAATGTACGGCGCTTGGGCGAATTAAAAGACTTAAGACAGCGTCATCAAACCTATAAAGGGCAGCCGGGAAATGCACTTTTGACAGCAGCGAAAAGTCATGATTCTGGGCAATTGGTGCTTGAAGCAAAGAAAATTTCAAAATCCTATGGTGATCGCATTATCGTGAAAGATTTCTCTTTGCGCATTCAGCGGGGTGATCGAATCGGGTTGGTAGGACCCAATGGAATCGGAAAGACAACGCTCCTTTCTGCATTAATTGGGCAAGAAGCCGTGGATAGTGGAACGGTGAGGCATGGCTATAACCTCTCCATGGCATTGCTTGATCAGCAACGTATTTTAAATGAAGAAGAAACTTTAGCGCATTATTTAACGGGAGGAAGAGGTGATACTCTTGTGATCAATGGGCTGGAGCGGCATGTGGTTTCTTATATGAAAGACTTTTTATTTTCACCTGAACAAGCACGCACTCCCCTTAAAGAATTTTCAGGGGGAGAAAGAGCACGCCTCATGCTTGCACGCCTTCTTTCTCGTCCTGCAAACTTTTTGATTCTTGATGAACCGACCAATGATTTGGATATGGAAACTTTGGATTTGTTGCAAGAATTTATTGCTGATTTTGCGGGAACAGTATTGTTGGTCAGCCATGACAGAGACTTTTTAGATCGTACTGTAACGCATATGTTGGCACCTCAAGGTGATGGTCATTGGGTTTTGTATGCGGGCGGCTATAGTGATATGATGGCGCAAAACCAGCATGCTCTTCGCTTACAACGCAAAAGAACAGAATTATCGCAACGTAAAGCACCTTCAAAATCTCATGCGGGAGAGCTTTCAAAGCAGGACACATCAACAGATGATCGCTTGATAGGGCGGGAGAAAAAAACACGAAGTAAATTGTCTTATAAGCAGGTTTATGCATTGGAAAAATTGCCTGAAGAAATTGCTGTTTTACAGGACGAAATCAAAAAAATTGAGCAAGAACTCTCTGATCCAGCCCTTTATCGCAGTGATAAAGAGCGTTTTGAGCGTTTATCAACAACGTTGGAAAAAAAGAAAAATACTTGCACACAAAAAGAAGAAGAATGGTTAGAACTTGAAATTTTACGCGAAGAAATGGAAGCGTGTTCACGGTAATGTTTCAGATATTAATATCTAAGCATTTTAATTCGTATTGCATCATCGCTTTTCTTTAATTTGTTACAAGAGTTTGTGGCTGATTTAGCGGGAACAGTGTTGTTGACGAGTTATGGCAGAGACTTTTTAGATTGCACTGTAACATATAGCACCTCAAGGCGATGGTCATTGGAATTTGTATACGGGGGAGCAGTGATATGGTAGCGCAAAACAAGCATGCTCTGAGCTTACAAGGCAAAGAAACAAAACTACCTTTGCCGTAAGTTTTTTCAAAATTTCGTATATGGAAGTATGCCAGTTCCATTGCATATTTTGCTCGCTCTTAGTGTTGCTATAGCGCCCCTTGGAATTTGAGAGCATTCATAAGAAACATGCCCTTGTCTTTACCTTATGCTTTAAACATACCACCCCCGCTTATGATGGAAAAGCAAATGATCCTCATTGATTCTAACGTAAGAAGTGTTGTGATGAGGAAAGCTTACTGTATTTGATGTTATAATTTAAGTTTAAAAATGATGATTTTCTAGGATAAATCAACGTGTTATTGTGACATTGTCTAGGAGGAGAAAATGATGGCAATTAAAACAAAGCGAACAATTTCCACATTGATCGGTTTAGAAGATGCAGCTGAACTGTCTTCTTATTTCCTCCGTAATGCGAATCATCTGCGTCCTTTTGAACCTGTTAGATCTGATGGTTACCACAGCCTAACAGCTTGGGAAACACGAGCCAATGCATTTGCTTATGAAAGTGCACAGGGACAAGCATACCGATATGCTGTACGATTAAAAAATGAAAACACAGTCATCGGTGTTGTGAATTTTACAAATGTGGTTCGGGGTGTTTTTCAAGCCTGTCATCTTGGTTTTTCTCTTGATGAAAAACAACAAGGCAAAGGTCTCATGTTTGAGAGTTTATCGGCTCTAATACGCCATATCTTTCATGTTTATCATCTACATAGAGTGATGGCAAATTATAGACCTGAGAACATAAAAAGCGAACGTTTATTAAAATGCCTTCATTTTGAAAAAGAAGGCTATGCCAAAGACTATTTGATGATTTCTGGAAAATGGAGAGATCACATTCTAATCTCTCGAATCAATGATCTTTATGAGTCCGTTAATAGATTCGAATAAAGTTTTGTTAAGGGTCTTTTTATCAAATGTGTAAATATGCTGCACTTTTCCTTATCCTAAAAGACTAAGATCTTTAACCACCTCTTCTTTTGTAAACAGTTCAGATTCTCGTTTAGCGGATTTCAACTGCTGACTATTTTTATATGTTTCTTTTCGTAGATAAGAAATTGATTTATCATCATAACTCATTTTTTTAATTTGAAGAGAGTCCTCAATATCGGAAGACTTTCTCACTTCAAATTTATTGATTTTTAATCATAAAAACACCTCTCTTGCACATCACAAACTGAGTTGGCATAGGTTGGCATACAAGTGAGAGTTTATGTGGATAAAAATTATTGAAGAACAAGAATAAAAATTCTCTGTATAAATCCTTTTAAATGTGAGGGCTGTTGCAATATTGTGTATTCTGTGACCGATAGTCTCGTTACAAGTTACACAAACGGCTTATTGTTTGGGTGAAATTTTTATACATTCATTTGTTTTTTGCCATTTGTTTTTTGTATTTTCTTTTCTTAAGAAAATTTCCAATGTTATCAATGGCTTTAATTCATACCAAGCGCATTTTTATATAGCTCAATGATTGCTTCTTCTTCCATTCGTTCATGTTCTTCTTTTTTACGCAGCCGTATAATGCTTCGAACAGCTTTACTATCAAAACCAGAGCCTTTAAGTTCAGTGTAAACGTCTTTAATATCATCAGAAATGGTTTTTTTCTCTTCTTCTAGTCGTTCAATACGTTCGATAAAAGAGCGTAATTGGTTTACGGATATAGCGTGTGTTTGATCGGTTACTGTATCGTTCATTGTATTTTTCTCCAAGTTATATATTTAAGTTGTTTTTCGACGACGAATTTATGTTAAAAAAGCTTGAAAATAAAAAGTAAGTCAAGCTACACAGTTTTTTTTACAAATTGACTTTAAATATTTTGTAAAATTTTTAAGATATATGCATTGATAAAAGGGCTATAAAAAGAAAAATATAAAAATATACGTTTTAGATTTGAAAAGCTTTAAAAAAAGAAATGTGTAATTTGTTTTGAGAATTTGGCATTATAGAGGAAGTTTTGTGATTTTAAAAAAACGATATTGGGTGCTTCAGAAAGGATTAAAAGTTTTTCTTTTGAGCATTTTGCTCTTGTTTCCCCTTGTTGTTTTTGCAAAAGCTGACTTTAGGGTTTGTAATACAACCCAACAGTCTGTAGGGGTTGCTCTTGGATATCGTACATTTTCAGGGTGGGTGAGCGAAGGCTGGTGGACGGTACCAGTGACGGAATGTAAAACTTTAATTGAGGGGCCTCTTGCTTCACGGTTTTATTATTTTTATGCGGAAGGGGCACAAAAAAAAGGGAACTGGGCAGGCTCTGTGACCATGTGTGTACAAGATAGCCAATTTACTATTCAAGGGGTTCATGATTGTTTCCCTCGAGGATATCAAAAGGCTGAATTTAAAGAGATCGATACCGGAAATCAAACCAGTTGGATGGTACAGTTGACGGATGAGTCTTTGTTAAACAATTCAGTTATACCTTCTCTTTCAGGAAATTCTCCACCGTGAAACGTGCACGTAAAGTAAAAATTATTGCGACTCTTGGTCCTTCTTCTTTTTCTCGTTTGATGATTGAAAAGCTTTTTAGGGCAGGGGCAGACGTTTTTCGTCTTAATATGAGCCATACTGATCGTGATATGCTGGGTGATTTGGTCGAGTCTATACGAGAAGTTGAAAAAACAGTTCGACGCCCCATTGGTATTTTGGTGGATCTTCAGGGGCCAAAACTGCGTGTGGGGCGTTTTGCTAAGGGTCAAGAAGATTTGCGTGTTGGGCAAAGCTTTACGTTAGATAATCGCGATGTTCTTGGTGATGCACAGCGTGTTTTTTTCCCTCATGAGGATGTATTTTCGGCTGTTAAACCAGGGGATCGGTTGTTGATTGATGATGGAAGGGTGGAACTGCGTGCGCAAGTTTGTGATGGTCATTCTGTACAGTGTCGCGTGGTTGCTGGAACCCGTATTTCTGATCGAAAGGGTGTCAGTTTTCCCGATACAATTTTGCCTTTTGATTCGATGACGTCAAAAGATAAGGAGGATCTTCAGGCTCTTTTACAGCAGCCTGTTGATTGGGTTGCTCTTTCTTTTATTCAACGTCCAGAAGATATTATGGCGGTGCGTCAGTTGACGAAAAGCAAAGTGTCTTTGATGGCTAAAATCGAAAAGCCTCAAGCCTTGGAGCATATAGAGAAAATTATTGATGTATCTGATGGCATTATGATTGCACGGGGTGATCTCGGAGTGGAAATGCCTTTGGAAAAGGTCCCTGCACTTCAGATGGAGCTCATAAAAGCTTGTCGTTTAGCAGGAAAGCCTGTTGTGGTGGCAACACAAATGCTTGAATCAATGATCACATCTTCTGTTCCGACACGCGCAGAGGTGTCAGATGTTGCTACAGCAGTTTATGCAGGAACAGATGCGGTGATGTTGTCTGCTGAATCTGCTTCTGGTCGTTATCCTGAAGAAGCTGTGCTTATGATGGATCGAATCGCGCGGCAAATCGAACAAGATCACACTTATGCCGCTCAGGTTGGGGCACAACATCCAGCACCAGAATCAACAGGAACGGATGCGATTTCTCTTGCTGCGCGTCAGATTGCTGAAACACTTGCACTATCCGCTATCATTGCCTATACGGCTTCAGGAACAACGGGGGTGCGCGCCTCTCGTGAACGCCCTAATAGACCCATTATTGCTTTATCGCCCATTGTGGAAACAGCAAGGCGTTTGGCTTTAGTTTGGGGGCTTCATTGTGTGGTCACGCAAGATGCACGGAGTTTAGAAGATATGGTTGATCGAGCAGCAGCGATTGCATTTCAGGAAGGCTTTTGCAAAGGGGGAGATCGCTTCCTTGTGACAGCTGGGGTTCCTCTTGGAACGCCCGGTGCGACAAATCTCTTGCGTATTGCTTCTGTCTCTCAAGATGGAACGAAAGGGATTTGAGCCGTTTACGCATGGTGTTTTTTCATGCGCCTTTGAACAGGTTTTAAAAACAACGGGTGTGCGCCTCTTGTGAATGCCTCCATAGACCCATTATTCTTTATATCTTCTATCGTAAGATAGAAAGGTATTGCGTTAGGTCGTCCAGTTTGGGGATGGAAGCAGATGCGGTGATATTGGTCTGTTGATTTTGTTTTAGTTCTGAGGAAGCTGCTTTTACGGTAGGGCATTTAATGGGAGCCCCCCTTTTATTTCATTGAGACAGATTGGGGATGCTTTATTGATGTTTATACGAGCGAGATGTTTATTGATAATGAGAGTTCATTCTTTCGCTTTTTGGATAAGAGCCTTGAAATTTTTCCCATTTTAAACTTTTGCAAACAGAATTGAATAAAATTAAAATTATGTGCCTAAAAAATCGTACTGGTATGTTATGAGAAAAAGTGATGGGTGAATGTGTTTTTAAAATATGCCTTGTCGAATCATTTACAACATATTGATTTATAATGATAATTTATCGTTATTAAACTTGAATTAGAACCCCGAATTCCGTAAGATTCTCTTAAATTTATTTATGTTTTGTTAATCATAACTCTTTGCTTGTACGTCATAAGCGGGTGGGTTTTATGGGAAAAAGCTGTACAAGAAAGGCGTCCCTCTTATGAATCGTTTTACGAGCCAAGGGGGCTATCGCAATACTGAGGGCTGACTATAATGATGATGCCGACTTGCTCTTTCTTTTATTAAGCTTGGAGATTTTGAGGGGTGGGGAGAGAGGTATGGATGAATTGTTTGTTTGTTATAAGGATAAAAATAGCGGTAGAGGATGTTTTCAAGAGCTATTATTGTTGTTTATGATGTTTGAGGTTGTATGAGATTAACATACTCTTCGGGTTTGACTTTTTTCCTGCTCTAAAGGATGAAAATACTAAAGTTCACGCTGGTTTATAAATGATACGGTTCTTTTCGGTGGGTTTCATCGGATGGACATCTCAGGTGCAAAGACTCCATGGTGCTTATAGTATCAAATAGCGGTGTTTTACGGTATAATAGATAAGGTTATTTTTTTAATATATATTGAATCTGCTTAATATTATCTAAGGGGCAAGGATTTTTGGGCATGCATTCATAGGGAACATGAATATAGCTCTTTTTTTCGAAGGGTGCTTTATTTGTTTGTTGCTGTTGTCATTTATATGATTTTTTTACAATGATGTTGATTTTGTTATCTTATTGCGCGGTTAAAAGACATCTCATTTGAAATGTGGTGATATAAGGCAGCCTCCTTGATATAGGAAGCGTTTGTGCGGAGGTGAAATATTCAGGGTAGGGCTTTCTTGTTGAGGTTTAAGTTAATCCCATAAGTCGTGAGTAGCTGGAATCCTTCCTATAAAAAACCAGACTGTTTACACACCGGTGTGGGTTTAAGAATTTTTATCCTGTGAGATGTGGCGGACAAGTCAAATCTCTGGTTTATTACGCGCTGATGTAATTTTTAGAAATCTTCCTGTTCCTGTTCTTGTTCTTGAAGGTTTGTGCAGTTTTGATCATCTTTGAGCAATTGGTTGGTGAGATTTTCAATGCGTTGTGTGGTGTCACGCATAATTTTCCCCATGGTACGGTCTCTTTCGTTGTGGAGTCGTAAAAGAGTATTGTAGTCTTCTTGTAATTTTTTATTTTCTCGTTTTATTTCTTCCATTTCATCAATAATCATTATGCCAGCCATAACCGATAAACGATGGTCGCCAATTTCACCAAAATTGTTCTTTAAATGTGTGATATATTGATCCAATTGAGCAGCAAGCGCAATAAGACGACGTTCTTGTCCTTTGTCACAAGCCATGCGATAAACTTTACCATCAATGGTAACGGAAACAGTTTCCATACATTCAAACCTTTATCTATCAATGACAACACGAATTGTTTCCATTGCTTTAATAAGACGTTTGGAAACTTCTTTGTTTACGGACTCTAAGCGTTCAATTTGGGCTTCAGCTTTGTCAAGCGCTTGGGCAAGATGGCTGCGGTCAGCATTCATTCGTTGGATTTCTTCTTCCCATTCGTTATTTTTATCAATAACGGCATTGCGGTTTATTATGGTGATCTCTAAAGTTCTAAGTGCCTTTTCTAGGTGCTCTAAAGCATCTTGTAGAACTGTAGTCTCTTGGTTCATTGCTTTTATCCTTTGGGTAATTGTATCCTTTATCAATGTGTTATGCAAAAACGAATCACTTTCACTCTTGTATTGTGTGCATTTTATTTTTAAGTATGTAGGATATTTTAGCAAGCAAAGCAGGGGATAGATATAAATTAAAAGCTGGATTTTTTGCGCGTATTGGCATAAATGACATGGATATACAGAACGCGTGAGGGGAATGTTATTAATATTATTGAAGTGGTGGCAAAAAGTCTCACGCTAATGGTTAGAAAATAGTATTTCTTGAGAATTTTAAGAGAATACGGAAAAAGCAACAGAATAACGTATTTAACGAAATGGTCGATTATTCATGACAAACACCCACCAACAGAATCAGATGGCCAATGCTATCCGTTTTCTTGCTATTGATGCGATTGAAAAAGCAAATTCTGGTCATCCGGGCTTGCCAATGGGAGCAGCCGATATTGCTACGGTTCTTTATACAAGATTCCTTGCTCATGACCCCAAAAAACCTCGCTGGCCTAACCGTGATCGTTTTGTGTTATCAGCAGGACATGGGTCTATGTTGCTTTATGCTCTCTTGTATCTTTCTGGTTATGAAGATATTGGCATTGAAGATCTCAAAAATTTTCGCCAATTAGGAGCAAAGCTTGCTGGGCATCCAGAATATGGGCATGTGGCAGGAATCGAAACAACGACTGGTCCTCTCGGACAAGGATTGGCTAATGCCGTGGGGATGGCTCTTGGAGAGCGTTTGCAAAATGCCCGTTTTGGTGATCTTATCAACCATTACACTTATGCGTTGGTGGGCGATGGATGCCTTATGGAAGGGATATCTCAAGAAGCACTTTCCCTTGCCGGTCATTTGAAACTCAATAAGCTTATTGTGTTGTGGGACGATAATAATATTTCTATCGATGGAGAGATTTCCCTTGCTGACAGTACAGATCAGATTGCGCGTTTTAAGGCATCTGGTTGGGAGACACATAAAGTCAATGGGCATGATCAAGCAGCAATTGCGCGAGCTATTGAGGCGGCACAAAATTCCGATAAACCAACTTTGATCGCTTGTAAAACAACAATTGGCTTTGGAGCACCCAATAAAGCGGGTACCAATAAAATTCATGGAGCCCCTTTGGGCGCACGAGAAATCACTGAAACCCGTATCGCGTTAGGGTGGGATGCTGAGCCTTTCGTTATTCCAGCCGATATTCTCGATAATTGGCGCTTGGCTAGTCTCAATGCTGCTAAAAAACGCCAAAAATGGGAAGAAAAATTTGCTGATCTTCCTGTCTCAGAGCGTGTGGAGTTTGAAAGATTGATGCGGGGCGATCTCGTGGGCGGATTTGATGGCGCTATTGATACTTATAAACAGAAATTGGTTGAAGAGCGCCCCGTTGTTGCTACGCGTAAAGCTTCGGAAATGGCTCTTGAAGTGATCAATGAGGTCGTTGTTGAGACTATTGGTGGTTCGGCTGATTTAACCGGATCTAATAATACAAAAAGCAGCCAGATGAAAAGTATCTCTGCTGAAGATTTTTCAGGGCGCTATCTGCATTATGGAATTCGCGAACATGCAATGGGAGCTGTGATGAATGGTCTTGCCCTTTATGGCGGCTTTATTCCTTATGGGGGAACCTTTTTATGCTTTTCTGACTATATGCGTCCTGCTATGCGTTTGTCTTCTCTCATGGGGTTGCGGGTGATTTATGTCATGACTCATGATTCTATTGGTCTTGGTGAAGATGGTCCGACCCATCAACCCGTAGAGCATTTGGCTTGCCTGCGTGCAATGCCTAATCATTTTGTGTTCCGTCCTGCCGATGCTATGGAGACAGTTGAGTGTTGGCAATTGGCTTTGAAAGCATGCGGGACGCCTTCTACCTTGGCTTTAAGTCGACAAAATCTACCGCTTTTGCGTCAAGAGTATGAAGAAGAAAATCTCTGTATGCTTGGTGCTTATGAATTCCTAACAGCTAGCGATGATGCACAAGTGACGCTGTTTGCTTCTGGTTCAGAATTGCAAATTGCAGTGGAGGCACATGCGGTGTTAGAAGAAAAAGGCATCCCAACGCGTGTGGTTTCTGTGCCTTGTTTTGAACTTTTTTCTCAACAATCTCTCTCCTATCAGCGTGCTCTCATTGGAGATGCACCGATTAAAATTGCCATTGAAGCTGCTGTCGCCCAAGGATGGGATCGTTTTATTGGCTGTGATGGTGTGTTTATTGGTATGGAGGGCTTTGGGGCAAGTGGAACAATTGATGCCCTTTATGCGCATTTTGGTATTACTTGGGAAAATGTCGTTGCCACCGTTGAAAAAGAGCTGGAAAAGATCAAAGAGGAAAAGACAAAGTGACAGCTTGTGTTGTCATGAATGGGGTGATTGTAGGGCATCATATTCTGTGCAGTGCTGTGGATGATCTTGTGCATTATTGTGGATAAGTGAGTGAGTGATCAAGATATTGACATTGTGGGAATTAATGATTTTGGATTGGTGAAATACCCATTTATTGTGTTTTAAATGTTGTGCTTTTAAAAATTGATGAGGAAACATGTGAAATGACAGTTCGTGTTGCAATTAATGGGTTTGGTCGTATTGGTCGCAATATTTTACGTGCACTTGTGGAAAGTGGACGACAAGATGTTGAAGTGGTTGCAATTAATGATTTGGGATCGGTGGAAACAAATGCCCATTTATTACGCTATGATTCAGTTCATGGGCGTTTTCCTGGTATCGTTAAGGTGGTAGGGGATGCTATTGATGTGGGAGGTGGTTTAATAAAGGTATGCGCAGAGCGTGATCCTGCTCAATTGCCTTGGAAAGATTTGGATATCGATATTGCTTTGGAATGTACGGGCATTTTTACTGCGCGTGATAAAGCAAGTGCTCATTTAGATGCGGGGGCAAAGCGTGTTCTTATTTCTGCGCCTTCTGAAGGAGCAGATTTTACGGTCGTCTATGGGGTTAATCATCAATCTTTAAGCAGCGAGCATCGCGTTGTTTCAAATGCTTCTTGTACAACCAATTGTTTGGCGCCTGTTGCACAAGTTTTACACAATACGGTGGGCATTGAAAAGGGCTTTATGACAACAATCCATTCTTATACGGGTGATCAACCTGTATTGGATACAATGCATCGGGACCTTTATCGTGCACGTGCGGCAGCTCTTTCTATGATTCCTACCTCAACAGGAGCGGCAAAAGCTGTGGGATTGGTCTTGCCAGAATTAAAGGGATTGCTTGATGGTGTATCGATTCGTGTTCCGACCCCTAATGTTTCTGTGGTTGATTTGACATTTATCGCTAAGCGTTCCACAACAATCGAAGAAATTAATACAGCTATTGCTACTGCTGCACAGGGTTCTTTGAAGGGCGTTTTGGACACTACAGAAGAGAAACTCGTGAGTTGTGATTTTAATCATAATCCTCATTCAGCTATTTTCCACAATGATCAAACCAAAGTGATTGATGGTAAGCTCTGTCGCGTTCTGGTTTGGTATGATAATGAATGGGGCTTTTCTAACCGTATGAGTGATACGGCAGTGGCTTTTGCTCAGACAATATAAGAGGACCTCAGGGTCCTCTTTTTATAAGGAAAAGTCTCATTTTTGTGCAATTTTGAGAAAAACAGTTAGAGGCTGTTGTTCTCATGCGCTAGAGAGAAGAGGCTATTGAAAAATTGATGATGTGTTTTGTTTTAATACTGTGTCAATACGTGCTTTTAAAAGATGCATGAAAGAGTAAACTTTGAAAAAGTAAGATCTGAACGAGATACCCTTTGAGAAAACGTTAGAAAACAGGAGATGTAAACTCTTTTTCCTAGAAGTAAAAGGAAGCTTTAATAGAGATCAAGTTGAGCCAATGCATTTGTTTGCCACAATGGAATATGAAGATTAAGAGCAATGGTGGGCTTTTGTACATTTGACGATAAAAGCTTTGGATTTTTATTAAGCAAAGGGTGAGAGATAGGCTGTCGTGGATCTCTTGTAAAAGCAAAGAGGGGGATAAGTGGAAAGAAAAGTGGGCAGGGTTGTTGGATGCGTTTTTATTTGAAACAATGGAAAGTGAAGAGGAAGCAGTGATGGGGTTTCGTACACTTGATGATGTTGATGTTTTGGGTAAACGTGTTCTGGTGCGCGTAGATTTTAATGTTCCTATGGCGCAAGGTAAGGTATGCGATGAGACGCGTCTTGTACGACATAAAGAGACACTCGTTGAGCTGCAAAAGCGTGGTGCTAAACTTATTCTGCTTTCTCATTGTGGTCGCCCCAAAGGAAAGGTAGAGCAAGAGTTTTCACTCCGTCCTGTTGTGCAAGTGCTGGAAAAGATCATTAATCAGCCGGTTGCTTTTGCTCCGGACTGTATCGGTTCGGCGGTGCAGGTTGCAGTTGAGTCATTACAAAATGGTGGTGTTTTACTGCTTGAAAATGTTCGTTTTTATGCTGGTGAAGAAAAGAATGATTGTTCTTTTGCAGAAGCTTTGGCTCATAATGGAGATCTCTATGTCAATGATGCTTTTTCAGTTTCTCATCGTGCCCATGCTTCGGTGGAGGGAATAACGCATTTGTTGCCTTCTTATGCAGGACGGTCTTTGCAAGGTGAATTGCAGGCATTAGAAAAAGGACTTGGCAATCCAGCACGTCCTGTGGTTGCTCTTGTGGGAGGAGCAAAGGTTTCTAGTAAGCTTTTTGTGCTCAATCATTTGGTGGAAAAAGTTGACTCCTTAATTATTGGTGGGGGGATGGCTAATAGTTTTTTAGCTGCGCAAGGTATCCATGTAGGGAAATCACTGTGTGAACATGCATTGATGGAAACGATAAAAAAAATCATTAAAAAAGCGCAAGAGTGTCACTGTACGCTTCTGCTCCCTCAGGATGCTGTTGTGGGATTTCGTTTTGAAAAAGATGCACCGCATCGTCTTTATGACATTGAAGATATTCCACAAGATGGCATGATATTGGATATTGGGACGCGCTCTATTGCGCATATCAATACTGCGATAGATGAAGCTGCTACTCTTGTGTGGAATGGACCCCTTGGTGTTTTTGAGATGCCTCCCTTTGATAAGGGAACCATTGCCGTTGCACGCCATGCAGCAGAACGTAGTTTGACGGGAAATTTGGTTTCAATTGCGGGAGGGGGCGATACGGTTTTTGCCCTTAATCATGCCGGTGTTGCCAATGATTTTACTTATCTCTCAACTGCTGGAGGAGCTTTTTTGGAATGGATGGAAGGTAAGGTTCTTCCTGGTATTCTTGCTCTTATGCAGGCTTAAAGGGCTTCTTTGAAGGGAAGGTTAAAGAAAAGCTATACAATCGTGTAGAGTGTTTTGATAGTGTTGCGCATTTTTAGAAATTAAGACAAAATAAGAGGAATTTTTTATGAATGAACGGCTTGAAGATATTGCACTTGCTTTGGTGCATGCGGGTAAAGGTATTTTGGCGGCAGATGAAAGTACGGCGACCATTGGAAAGCGTTTTGAAAGCATTGGTGTTGAATCCAATGAAGATAAGCGCCGTGCTTATCGTGAAATGCTTTTTAGTACAAAAGAAGCGATGGAAAACGCCATCTCTGGGGTTATTTTATTTGATGAAACCATTCGGCAAAAAGCATCAATTGGGAAAATGTTGACGGATCTTATTCGGGATTCAGGCGCTTTGCCAGGGATTAAAGTTGATACCGGTGCAAAACCCTTGGCTGCTTTTCCCCAAGAAACAATTACCGAAGGGTTGGATGGTCTTCGTGAGCGGCTAAAAGATTATTATGCTTTGGGAGCACGTTTTGCTAAATGGCGGGCGGTAATTGCTATTGATGAACACACTTTGCCAACAAGAGGCGCCATAAGACAAAATGCACAAGCTCTTGCACGCTATGCTGCCTTATGTCAGGAGTTCAATATTGTGCCCATTGTTGAGCCGGAAGTGTTGATGGATGGATCATCGTGTGGGCATTCAATTACACGCTGCTTTGAGGTGACACGCACTGTTTTGCAGGCTGTCTTTAAAGAATTGTTTGAAGCTCGTGTTCTTTTGGAGGGGATGATTTTAAAACCCAATATGGTGATTGATGGAAAGGATGCTCGCAAGGCTTCTGTTGAAGAAGTTGCTGAAAAGACTGTCCAGGTGCTTAAACAGACTGTTCCTGCCGCTGTTCCCGGAATTGCTTTTCTTTCTGGAGGACAGTCTGATCAGGAAGCAACGGCGCATTTATCTGCTATGAATTCTTTGGGCGCATTGCCTTGGAAATTGACCTTTTCCTATGGACGCGCATTGCAAGCAGCTGCCTTAAAAGCATGGGCTGGAAAAGATGAGAATATTGCTGTTGCACAGAAGGCATTTAGTCATCGGGCTCGGATGAACCATCTTGCGGCTTTGGGACAATGGACAAAAGAACAAGAAAAAGCGTGCGATTGAAGCACAAGCTCTGTTCTTAAATGCGGAGAGATTTTTCATATTTCTGCGTGATTTTTTGGGTGCCCTCATCATGATAAAAATGGCGGGGGCATTTTAGGCTTAAAAGCTTTCTCAGAGAGTTTTTTCCTTGGACCTTTTAAAAGTCTTTAATGGGTGCTATCGAGAGATAAGATTGCGGGAGAGGTGCAATTTCGAGAAGGGGAGATAATGCTAGGAAATTTGTGAATGCACAGCACTTTAGTATGGTGTCGTTCATGAGGTGGTACTTACTTTTTGAGTGAAAATCATAAAGCTCATACTGTATTGAAGAGTTTGATATTGTGATATTTTTTCTTTTTCATGTTATCATTACTTGTCATCAGCAGAATTCATTTGATTGCAGTTTTAAAGGTGGATTAAGCGGGTAGATTAGAGAGTTGCGATTTCTGAGCGGATTGGAATACAGCTTATGAAGCTTTTCTGCATCAGGGTAGCTTCTTCTTCAATGGGGGTAGACTTTCTATTGGCGAACGAATTGAATAACTCTTGCGAAAGAAAATAGATTTGCCCCTCAATAAAACACCTATTTTTTCGTTAAAATGGATAAATTTTTCTTGTATTTTTTGATGATATAATTAAAAGTAATTAACTTCATAGCATCTTGGCTTAAAACGGGGGGAGTTGTGGACGGTATATCTTCTAAAAATAACAGTATATCTTCTAAGAATACAAGCATCAAAAGAAAAAATCAATACGCAGAACAGAGCTTTTCTGCAATTATGATGCGAAAATTGTGCAATATGGTGCGTGGGGTATTCGAAGGGATCTTTACAGTATTTACTTTCATAATTTTTATTATCTTGCTCAACATACGTGGACCGGTTCATACCGCATTAAAAGTCTTTGGGTCGGTGAGTGGAATAGGGTGCTTTTTCTTTTTTGTCGGATACCTCTTAGAACGCCGTGACGCAACAGCAGATGAAGCCGGTATATCGTTCGCATTACTCTTAACAATTCTTGAAGGCGTTTCTTCTATTTGCTGCCTGTCTGCTAGTTGGGGTTACGATGCTCTCTTATTCCGTTTAGCACCTCCTGGGTATGTTCTTATTCTCCCTGAATAAATAGGGTGCAATTCGTTTGCATACAAATCAAAATGAGAGGCTGTCTGCCTCTCAAATTCTTAATAATCGCTCTCCAAAATCATAACATCAAACCCGCGTTTAATGAAGGGACTAACAAGCTTTGGGTCCTTAAGCCTCAAGGTAACCCTTTACAAATTGCGCCTATCGGCATCCTTGACCTTAAGACACTCAAACGGCTTATTTTGTTTTTCTCATGTATGATATAAGGGGAAAGCTTCTCATCGTGCCTAAATGGTAACTTATCGTGTGTTAAATGGAAAAATGAGAAAAAGCATCTTTATGCAATATAATCCAATTATGATTTATTGATTTGAAGATAAAGGGTTTAAAGCCTTCTACAAGACTGATACGATAAAAGGGGGAAGTTGCCTATTCTTAGAAACTAAGGCGTATTTTAGGTGCTCTTGATATAGCTATCTCACCAAATGGTTTTGAAGACTTATCCTTTTAGCTCTATTCACTAAAAGGTTATTTTGAGGGGGCTTGGCTAATGAATGTAAAGGAAAATTAGCACGTAATATTTCGCTTTGCTGGTATAGATGCTGAATGAGTTAATTATCGAGAGGATCACTGAAGAGGGAGCGCTAAAAAATCGTGAAAATCTTCCGTACTTCGGTGAATTCGTGGTTGAAGATATAATCGTAGAACTTGGCTTATCTGTTCCTGAAACAGCTGCATGGTTTGAAATGGTTAGGGTGTCAGTTCTGCATATGCTTGGCTCGCTATACAAAAAAATTATGATTTAGTGCAAGCTTTAAAACATAAATACCCTAAAGATATATCCTCTTTGTACATGTTCTTATCATCGTTAAAATGCTTTCTTAAAGCACGACAGGGGGTGCTATAAAGTTGAGGGCTGTAAAATATATGGGGCTTGGAGGGGGTGAGAAGATGGTATTCAATCGAAGTACTCTATCCTTATTTTATGGGCTATGACTGAAAGAGAGAGCTGGAGAGACGATTTGTGAGCAAAGAGACGTTGTTTTGAGGTTGCGTGTCTGCAAGAGCAGAACAGTGGTCGTGGTGATATTTAAAAACAATAAATTTGGTAAAATTTTACAATTTTGCCAAAAGCCAGTTTATTATAAAAGCTGTTGCTCATGTGCTCTCACAAAGTTATAAGAAGCCAAAAAGTGCTAAAAGAGTCTTTGCTCTTTTTCAATAATATGGATCTGCAAACAGTGTTCAAAAAGTGTTCGTTTTTTTGAAAGAGAAGAAAAGGATATTCTTGCAATAGAGAGAAGCGTATTTGTGAATTACAATTTGTCATGATTTTCGGTAAACACTATTATTTATAGCGGTGAGAGAGGGTATGAAAAGTTTTTCATATTCAGTTTTTTTAAAGAGTGTGGTCAGTCTTTAGGGTAGTGCTTGTGTCCCTAGAGCCTATCAAGTGAGCCCGCATAAAGGCTTCAAGAAAGCGAGCACCTATTATACTTTTTGCCAGCGTATACTCTTTTGTCAGCGCCCCAATGTTTTGACAGCCCTTAGAACGTAAAGGGGCAAGGGAGGTATTTCATTCCTTTCTTGTACCGTTTTACTCCACACGCCAACTCTGCTTGTGATGAGCAAGCCAAGAGATTTTGTTTGATTCACTATGAGGGTTTGACATGAGAAAATCCTATGGTATTCATGATCTTTCATGGAAAACAATGAATTATCCTTATAAATCAACGTGACAGTGCTGTTATGAAGAGAACTCCTTGCACATCTTAATAGCCCATAGCGATTAACTTGGTATCATTTTATATTCTGTACACAGAAGTGTCTTTATAAAAATACTCCATCTTGCGCAGAAAAAAGAAAAACATCTCAATGCTTGCTTTTCTTTTTTCCATGAGAGATTTAAATTGATAAGCCTGTCTGAAAAAAGTGCTGTTTATGCCCTTAAAGATATTGCTCTTGTATCAAGATTACTTATTCGGGTGAAAATTGGAGTTTTGCGAGGTAAGCATAAACGCCATTTTTTGCCACAAGTTCGGCATGGGTTCCTTCTTCCACAAGGGCGCCTTTATCCATAACAAGAATGCGATCTGCTTTTAAAATTGTTGCCAAACGATGTGCAATGACCAAGGTTGTGCGGTTTTGCATCAACCCTTCTAAGGCGTCTTGCACCAACTTTTCACTGTTTGCATCTAAAGCCGATGTTGCTTCATCAAGCAGCAACAGGGGTGCATTTCTTAAAATTGCCCGCGCAATACCAATGCGTTGTTTTTGCCCCCCAGAAAGCATGGTACCGCGTTCTCCTACTTGCGTATCCAAGCCATCTGGTAAAGCTTGAATAAATTCAAGTGCATTAGCCGCTTTAGCAGCAGCAAGGATTTCTTCTTCATGGGTATTTTCAGTTCCAAAAATAATATTATCACGCAATGTTCCATCAAAAATAGCAACATCTTGTGGAACATAGGAAATTGCACTACGTAAATCTTGTAAAGAAAGGCGATTAATTTCTATGCCATCCAACCGAATTGTTCCATTTGTCGGGTCATAAAAACGAAGGATCAAAGAAAAAATGCTGCTTTTTCCTGCTCCGGAAGCCCCAACAAAAGCAACCGTTTCGCCTGCTTTTACAGAAAATGAAAGCGAGCGTAAAACCTTCTCTTGTGGTCTAGAAGGATAGGTAAAATCAACCTGATCAAAAACAAGTTCACCTCGAACAGGTTGCTCTAATGATAAAGCATTTTTAGGAGCTACAATAGTAGGTTGTTCTTGTAACAATTCGGCAAGCCGTTCAGCAGCGCCGGCTGCTTGGATTAATTCTGCTCCCAGTTCCGATAATTGCGCAAAAGTAGAAGCTCCAAAAACCGCATAAAGGACAAATTGCCCTAATGTCCCTCCTGTCATCGTTCCATTCAAAACATCACGCGATCCAATCCATAAAACAGCAACCACACTGCTAAAAACCAAAAAAATTGCAAACCCCGTAAAAAAGGAGCGCAAGATTACAGAAGCACGTGCTGTTTGAAAAGCACGTTCTATCAATTGTGAAAAACGTATTGTAACGAGTTTTTCAGCGGTAAAAGCTTGCACAGTGCGAATAGCACTTACCTGCTCTGTAGCAACAGCATTGGCATCTGCGAGACGATCTTGCGCCGCGCGGGTACGAGAGCGAACTTTACGTCCAAAGACTACTAAGGGAATGGCCACAACAGGAATAGCAGCTAAAACCAACAAAGACAATTTAGCATTGGTGATCACCATCATTACGACGGCTCCGATCACGATAATCAGCTGACGCAATGCGGTAGAGGCGGTAGAGCCCACAGCTAATTTTATTTGTGTGGTATCTGTTAGAAGCCTTGAAACAATCTCTCCTGAATGTGACCGATCAAAAAAAGCAGGAGAAAGTTTCATAATATGGACAAACACATCACGCCGTAAATCGGCAACAATCCGTTCTCCTAAGGTGATAACACAGTAATAACGGGCTGCTGAAGCAAATGCGAGAAACAAGGCTAAGATAAACAAAATTCCAAAGTAAAAATTGATATGTCCATGGCTTGAAGTAGAAAACCCATGATCAAACATTTGGCGGATAGCCACAGGCAAAGCTAATGTGACTAGAGCAGCAACAGATAACGCTAGAAAAGCAAAGATAAACAACCAACGATAGCGCAAAAGATAAGGAACAAAAATTGCAAGCGAAGAGAATGAAGATTTTTTAGGGGAAGACTTTGTCGATTTTTCTGAACGATAACGTAATGTCATAAAATTTTGCTCACTGTATTGGATTTGTAACACTTGATACAATGATGTATCTTGAACACTTGTTTTTTGATGCGTGCTCAGTTATAGAAATAAATACTTTAATCAATGTATCAAAAAGACAAAGGAAGTGCACTTAAAAAAACAAGCAAGTGCTATTTCATTCTATAAACGCAAAAGGTTTGACGCATGAAAGCGAATATTCACCCCAATTATCATAAAATTACCGTTGTTATGACGGATGGAACCCAATATACGACGCGCTCTACTTGGGGAAAAGAAGGCGATACTCTTAATCTAGATATTGATCCAAGAACGCATCCGGCATGGACAGGTGGCTCCCAAACACTCGTAGATCGTGGTGGTCGTCTTTCTAAATTCAAAAATCGTTTTGGTAATATTGGCATGTAAAAGCCTCCTTTTTATGGGGAACAAGGGTTTTAAACAAATCGATTGCAAACGATGAGTTTTTTATCCTATCAAAGAGTGCACTTTAAATATTAATTCAAAAACGCATCCGACATAAACAGATGAGTCTTAAACACTTATAAATCATTGTGGTTGCGTTTTTAAATTCAAAAATCATTTTGAATATATGCATAAATCCTTTCTTCCCTAGAGTATAAAGACTTGAAATAAAATAATTGTAAACTTTTCTTCTTTTTTTGGAACTGAACATACCCATGGAGAGGAAATTTTGGCCACTTCTAAAGCTGCCAATGCATTTGAATTTATTCAAGCTTTACCAGATGGCTTGGATACGCAAGTAGAAGAACGTGGTACCATGCTTTCTGGGGGGCAAAAACAACGCATTGGTATTGCACTGGCGATTTTAAGAAATGCAGCCCTCTTGTTGCAAGCCGGCACCATCATTATATTTGCCAACTCGTGGATGTTGCTACAGCCCTTGGCACTTGAGATAATTTATTATAGGCATTTTAAGT
>NZ_JBHIRW010000007.1:0-79718 GCF_042197445.1 Bartonella sp. AA1HLJMS
GTTTTGCTATTCGTGAAGGTGGTCGTACTGTTGGTGCCGGTATCGTCTCTAAGATCATTGAATAAATAATGCTTGTTAAAGGGGTGTTAAAAGTGTTTTAGTTTTGAGAGTTAGGGGTATAGCTCAGTTGGTAGAGCGGCGGTCTCCAAAACCGCAGGTCGCGGGTTCAAGTCCTGCTGCCCCTGCCAAAGAGGGATTTTACATATAAGGGAGTGGATTTTGCTACCTTTTTCGCTTTTTTTGATATGGGGCTTGTTTTTTTGTGTGTGAAACGGTATTGAATAGAAAGTAAGGAAATTGCATAAGTCTGAAAGTTGGCTTTTGCATTTTTTCCTGTTTATTTTGTTCTATAAAACACAATAGGACTAGAGAGAGTATAGTGTGACGATGGCATCTAAAACCAATCCGATTACCTTTTTGAAGCAGGTTTATGCAGAAACAATTAAAGTGAAATGGCCTACACGTCGTGAGACGGTTATTTCTACTATTATGGTTTTGTTGGTAACTGCATTGGCTTCAGCTTTCTTTTTTATTGTGGATCAGGTTATGCATTTTGGTGTTTGGCGGGTTATTGATCTTCTGAAATATCTTTTTAGTTGAGAATGTAAGGAAATGTGACTGTGGCAGCTCGTTGGTATATTGTTCAGGCATATTCAAATTTTGAAAAGAAAGTAGCGGAAGCTATTGATAAGGAGGCAAAGCAAAAGGGACTTGATCATCTTTTTGAAAAGATTTTTGTTCCAACAGAGCGTGTTGTAGAGGTTCGTCGTGGACGCAAAGTTGATACTGAGCGAAAATTTTTTCCTGGTTATGTTCTTGTTCGTGCTGAGTTAACAGATGAAGTTTATCATCTTATTAAGAATACGCCTAAAGTGACAGGTTTTTTAGGGTCGGATGCGCGTCCTGTTCCTATTTCTGATCGAGAGGTTGAACAAATTCTCAAACAAGTTCAGGAAAGGGTTGAGTCTCCAAAGTCCTCTGTATTGTTTGAGGTTGGAGAGCAAGTTCGCGTTGCTGATGGTCCTTTTGTTTCGTTTAATGGAATTGTTCAAGAGGTTGAAGAAGAGCGCTCTCGTCTTAAGGTTGAAGTGCTTATTTTTGGGCGTCCTACGCCTGTTGATTTGGAATTTGGTCAGGTTGAAAAACTCTGATTAAACTTAGAGTAGTTTTAATTACTTTAAGGAAGGAGTGGGAGGTGATTTATAGCTTTTGTCGGCTTAATGATCCGAACCACGTGACTGCAAGCGGGTAACGGGCAAGATGAATTGTCAGTATACCAGTGAAATTAAAGGCAGATTGTTATGGCAAAAAAAAGTATAGGTCAGCTTAAGTTGCAGGTCCCTGCAGGAGCTGCTACTCCATCTCCACCAATTGGTCCAGCTCTTGGGCAGCGTGGTATTAATATCATGGAATTTTGTAAGGCGTTTAATGCAGCGACACAAGAAATGGAAAAGGGGGCACCGATTCCAGTTGTTATTACGTATTACCAAGATAAGTCTTTCACCTTTTCTCTCAAGACGCCTCCTGTATCATTCTTTTTAAAGAAGGAAGCAAACCTGAAATCTGGCTCAAAAGAGCCTGGTAAAGTGTCTGTAGGAAGCATTTCTCGCGATAAAATTCGTTCGATTGCGGAATCAAAGATGAAAGATCTTAATGCGAATGACATTGAGGCAGCAATGCGTATGGTTGAAGGTTCTGCTCGCTCGATGGGCTTGGAAGTGGTGGGCTAATATTATGGCAAAAGTAGCAAAAAGAATAAAAAATATCCGAAAAGATATTGATTTTAATGAACTTTACGCTTTAAAAGATGCCGTTTCAATGGTTAAGGAGCGTGCCGTTGCTAAGTTTGATGAAACAATCGAAATTTCAATGAACTTGGGTGTTGATCCTCGTCATGCTGATCAAATGGTTCGAGGCGTTGCTCATTTGCCTAATGGAACAGGGAGAAATATTCGTGTTGCCGTTTTTGCTCGTGGGGATAAGGCTGAGGAAGCTAAGGCGGCAGGAGCTGATATTGTGGGTGCCGAAGATTTATTTGAAAGCGTTAATAGAGGGACTATAGATTTTGATCGTTGTATTGCAACGCCAGACATGATGCCTCTTGTTGGTCGTCTTGGTAAGATTCTTGGTCCACGGAGTTTGATGCCGAATCCGAAAGTTGGTACTGTAACACTTGATGTCGCCGGTGCTGTCAAAGCTTCTAAAGGTGGTGCTGTTGAGTTTCGTGTGGAAAAAGCTGGTATTGTGCATGCTGGTATTGGTAAGGCTTCTTTTGGTGTTGAAAAAATCGTAGAAAATATAAAAGCCTTTGCAAGTGCAGTTATTAAAGCCAAACCGCAAGGTGCAAAAGGTGAGTATATTAAGCGCGTTGCTGTTTCGTCGACTATGGGAATTGGTGTTAAAGTTGATCCAGCAACGGTTCGTTCAGAGCTAGTATAAGCTGATTTATAATTTTGTTTTGGGGTATGGGAATATCAAAATTGTATTTAAAATGCTGATTTTGATCAGCTCGCTATCTAAGCTTTATAGGGCTTAGGTTGTACCGGGAGAAATTCCGGAATATCCTGTCCGAGATTGTAGGTGATGCTTTTAAGTATCTTAATCAAAAAAACCTGCATGAGACTGGGGTAAAAACTGAGAGTTAAAAGACTTAAAGGGTTTGAGCCAAGGTTGCCTTTGAACGCTGTGCGTAAAAAAGGGGACAGGATCCTCATCGGTGACATGAAGTATTTTATGTTATCAAAGGTAACCAACAGGTTTGTTTTAAGCAAATCTGTTAAATGGAGAGAGACAGTGAATAGAGCGGAAAAACGCGAATTTGTTACATGGCTTAACGAGGCTTTTCGGAAGTCTGGTTCTGTTGTTGTTGCACATTATTCCGGTCTGACAGTTTCACAGATGAATGATCTGCGTTCGAAAATGGGTGAAGCTGGCGGTGCCGTTAAGGTCGCCAAAAACCGTCTTGCTAAAATCGCTCTTCAGGGCACGGAATCTGAATCGATAGTGGGTTTGTTTACTGGACAAACACTTATTGCTTATTCAGAAGATCCAATCACAGCACCGAAAGTTGCTGTTGATTTTGCGAAAAGCAATGACAAATTTGTCATACTTGGCGGTTCAATGGGTGCAACAAGTTTAACTGTAGATGCTGTGAAGTCATTGGCTTCATTGCCTTCATTAAACGAGTTGCGTGCAAAACTTGTGGGTATGATTTCTACCCCTGCGACCCGTATTGCACAGGTTGTTAATGCCCCTGCTGGTCAGGTTGCACGTGTCATTGGAGCATATGCTCAGGAGGATAAGGCGGCTTAAGGCTGTTTGTATTCACGTTTATGGAAGAGCTTTAATGCTTTTCTGTTTTTTTGAATAAGATTTAATAATGGTTCAAATCTTTTAATTGAAGGAATTTAAAAATGGCTGATCTAGAGAAGATCGTAGAAGACCTTTCTAATCTAACCCTTTTGGAAGCCGCTGAGCTTTCTAAGTTACTTGAAGAAAAGTGGGGAGTTTCGGCTGCTGCTCCTGTAGCTGTAGCTGCTGTTGCTGGTGCTGCTGCTCCAGCTGCTGAAGAAAAAACAGAATTTGATGTTATTCTTGTTGAAGGTGGCGCACAAAAAATTAATGTTATTAAGGAAGTTCGTGCTCTTACTGGACTTGGTCTTAAAGAAGCTAAAGATCTGGTTGAAGGTGCACCTAAGCCTATTAAAGAGGCTGCTTCTAAAGAAGAAGCAGAAAAAATTAAATCTCAACTTGAAGCTGCCGGTGCTAAGGTGGAACTTAAGTAAATTTAATTTTATCGGCGGGCATTTATGTTCGCCGATTTTCTTTCTCTTAATACAAAGAGGGAAAATAATGAGTAAAAAACTTTTCTCAATGGTTTCGTAACAGGAATGGGATAGGTTTGGATTACTTACCCCTTCATCATAGAGTCAAAGAGATAAATGGCTTATGTTGGTGGGGAAAGTTAATGATGCTCATTATTGAGTGTCAAGTGAACTGGTCTGCATATGCAGGTTAATGGTATAAGGCTTTCAAGGTTGGTCTACCTTGAAGAGTAAAGATCAAGGAGCGACGATGGCTCAGACTCACGCAATGATGTCTCAATTCAATGGTCGTAAGCGCGTACGGAAATTTTTTGGTAAGATTCCTGAAGTAGCAGAAATGCCGAATCTTATTGAGGTTCAAAAAGCCTCATACGATCAATTTCTCATGGTTGAGGAACCGAAAGGTGGGCGACCAGATGAAGGTTTGCAAGCTGTTTTTAAATCGGTTTTTCCTATTTCAGATTTTTCCGGTACAGCTATGCTTGAGTTTGTAGGTTATGAATTTGATTTACCAAAATTTGATGTTGAAGAGTGCCGTCAACGTGATTTAACTTATGCTGCCCCATTAAAGGTCATATTGCGTTTGATTGTTTTTGATGTTGATGAGGATACTGGCTCCAAAGATATCAAAGACATTAAAGAGCAAGGCGTTTATATGGGCGATATGCCTTTAATGACGACGAATGGTACCTTTATTGTTAATGGTACGGAGCGTGTTATTGTTTCTCAGATGCATCGTTCTCCTGGTGTCTTTTTTGACCATGATAAAGGAAAGTCCCATTCATCAGGAAAGCTTCTTTTTGCTGCTCGTGTTATTCCGTATCGTGGTTCTTGGCTTGATATTGAGTTTGATGCTAAGGACATCATTTATGCGCGTATTGATCGACGGCGCAAGATTCCTGTTACTAGTCTTTTGATGGCATTAGGTATGGATGCGTCGGATATTTTATCGACGTTTTATGATAAAGTGACTTATGAGCGTGATGGAGAAGGATGGCGAGTTCCTTATTCTGTGGATCGCTTTAAAGGAATGAAGCTCATTTCTGACCTTATAGATGCAGATAGTGGTGAAGTCGTTGCGGAGGCTGGTAAAAAATTAACAGTTCGTACTGCGAAGTCTTTGGTAGAAAAAGGACTTAAAGCGGTTAAAGTTAGTGAAGATGATTTATTAGGTTGTTATCTAGCCGAAGATATCGTCAATTACGAAACAGGTGAAATCTACCTTGAAGCTGGTGATGAAATTGACGAAAAAGTATTAAAAGTTCTGCTCGATGTTAGTGCTGATCAAGTCAATATTCTTGATATTGATCACATGAATATTGGCGCTTACATCCGCAATACTTTGAAGGTGGATAAAAATGAAAGTCGGCAGGATGCGTTATTTGATATTTACCGGGTGATGCGTCCAGGTGAACCTCCAACAATCGATACAGCAGAAGCAATGTTCCATTCATTGTTTTTTGATCCAGAGCGTTATGATCTTTCAGCTGTCGGGCGTGTTAAGATGAATTTACGTATGGATCTTGATTGTCCAGACACAGTTCGCATTTTACGCCAAGAGGATATTCTTGCTGTTGTTAAGATGTTGGTTGAATTGCGTGATGGACGTGGTGAAATTGATGATATTGATAATCTTGGCAACCGTCGCGTTCGTTCCGTCGGGGAGTTGATGGAAAATCAATATCGCATTGGTCTTCTTCGTATGGAGCGTGCGATAAAAGAGCGTATGTCATCGGTTGAAATTGATACAGTTATGCCACAGGATTTGATTAATGCAAAGCCTGCGGCAGCAGCAGTCCGTGAATTTTTTGGGTCTTCACAATTGTCGCAGTTTATGGATCAAACCAATCCATTGTCAGAAATTACCCATAAGCGCCGTCTTTCTGCTCTTGGTCCAGGTGGTTTGACACGTGAACGTGCGGGTTTTGAAGTTCGTGACGTACATCCTACGCATTATGGTCGTATTTGTCCGATTGAAACACCAGAAGGCCCCAACATTGGTCTGATTAACTCCTTAGCAACATTTGCGCGAGTTAACAAATATGGCTTTATTGAAAGCCCATATCGAAAAATTATTGATGGAAAAGTCACAAAAGAAGTTATTTATCTTTCAGCGATGGAAGAAGCAAAGCATTATGTCGCTCAGGCTAATTCTTCATTAGATAACGAAGGTCGTTTTATAGAAGAGTTTGTTGTTTGCCGTCATGCTGGTGAAGTTTTAATGGCGCCGCGTGATCATGTTGATTTGATGGATGTTTCACCAAAACAGTTGGTTTCAGTTGCAGCAGCGCTTATTCCTTTTTTGGAAAATGATGATGCGAATCGTGCGCTTATGGGATCGAACATGCAGCGTCAAGCAGTTCCTCTTGTACGCGCTGAAGCGCCATTTGTTGGGACGGGAATGGAATCTATTGTTGCGCGCGATTCAGGAGCTGCTGTGAGTGCAAAGCGTAGTGGTGTTGTTGATCAAGTCGATGCTACCCGTATTGTTATCCGTGCAACAGAAGATTTAGATCCTTCAAAATCAGGCGTTGATATTTACCGCTTACAGAAATTTCAGCGTTCTAATCAGTCCACTTGTATTAATCAGCGTCCTCTTGTACATGTCGGTGATAGGGTAGAGAAAGGTGATATCATTGCAGATGGTCCATCCACGGATCTTGGTGATTTGGCTCTTGGGCGGAATGTTCTCGTAGCCTTTATGCCTTGGAATGGATACAATTATGAAGATTCTATTTTGTTATCCGAGCGCATTGTTGCTGATGATGTGTTTACTTCAATTCATATTGAGGAATTTGAAGTTGCGGCACGCGATACAAAACTTGGACCTGAGGAAATTACGCGCGACATTCCTAATGTTGCGGAAGAAGCGTTAAGAAATCTTGATGAAGCTGGCATTATTTATATTGGTGCTGAAGTTCAACCCGGTGATATTTTAGTTGGAAAGATTACCCCGAAAGGTGAAAGTCCCATGACGCCGGAAGAAAAGCTTCTGCGTGCAATTTTTGGGGAAAAGGCATCCGATGTTCGTGATACTTCTATGCGTATGCCTCCTGGGACTTTTGGTACTGTTGTTGAAGTTCGCGTTTTTAATCGCCATGGTGTGGAAAAAGATGAACGTGCGATGGCAATTGAGCGTGAAGAAATTGAGCGTTTAGCAAAAGACCGTGATGATGAACAGTCTATTCTTGATCGCAATGTTTATGCGCGCCTCACCGATATGTTGACAGGTAAAGTTGCTGTAGAAGGTCCGAAAGGCTTTTCGGGTAGTAAAAAGCTTGATAGTACAGTAATGGGGCATTATCCACGATCCCAGTGGTGGCAATTTGCTGTTGAGGATGAAAAGCTTCAAAATGAAATTGAAGCTTTGCGCAAGCAATATGATGAATCAAAAGAAGCATTACAACGTCGCTTTATGGATAAGGTTGAAAAGGTCCAAAGAGGTGATGAAATGCCTCCTGGTGTCATGAAAATGGTGAAAGTTTTTGTGGCTGTGAAGCGCAAAATCCAACCAGGTGACAAGATGGCGGGGCGTCACGGGAATAAGGGTGTTGTTTCACGTATTCTTCCCGTAGAAGATATGCCATTTCTTGAAGATGGGACCCATGCTGATATCGTCTTGAATCCGCTTGGTGTGCCTAGTCGTATGAATGTTGGACAAATTCTTGAAACGCATCTTGGTTGGGCATGTGCGGGGATGGGCAAGAAGATTGGTGCTTTGTTAGAGTTATATCAAGAGACTGGGGATATATTGCCGTTGCGTCAGCGTATTGAAAATCTTATGCCTGATGATAATCATAATGAACCAGTTCGTCAGTATGATAATGAAAGCCTTTACAAATTGGCATTGCAGATGAAGAAAGGGGTTTCAATTGCAACGCCTGTTTTTGATGGAGCACATGAGTCTGATATTAACATGATGCTGGAAGACGCAGGCTTAGATAGTTCAGGGCAGGTTACGCTTTATGATGGTCGTACTGGGGAGCCTTTTGATCGCCCAGTAACGGTGGGATATATTTACATGTTGAAATTGCATCACCTTGTTGATGATAAGATTCATGCACGTTCTATTGGTCCCTATTCACTCGTTACGCAGCAGCCATTAGGAGGTAAGGCACAATTTGGTGGTCAGCGTTTTGGTGAAATGGAGGTTTGGGCACTTGAAGCTTATGGTGCTGCATACACTTTGCAGGAGATGCTAACAGTAAAATCAGATGATGTGGCTGGTCGAACAAAAGTCTATGAGGCAATTGTGCGTGGTGATGATACATTTGAGGCAGGTATACCCGAAAGCTTTAATGTGTTGGTAAAAGAAATGCGCTCACTTGCTCTTAATGTGGAGCTTGATGATGCGCGTGAACTTATTGCACAGCGGGCATTGTCTGATACGGCAGAATAATAATTCAAGGAGCGCACTAGAAAAAGGCTGCGCTCTTATTGCTTTAAGAGGCTCAATAACCTTATTAAGGCTATACAGGTCGTTTTTAAAAGTAAATGTATTTTAAAGAAGATTTGTTATAAAATAAATGAGATATTACAACAGGTTCTAAGAATCTTTGAAGGAGAACAGCATGAACCACGAGGTCATGAATCTTTTCAATCCTCAAGCGCCAGCGCAGACATTTGACTCTATTCGTATTTCTATTGCGAGTCCTGAGAAAATTTTGTCCTGGTCGTATGGTGAGATTAAGAAGCCTGAGACGATTAATTATCGGACTTTTAAACCAGAGCGTGATGGTCTTTTTTGTGCACGTATATTTGGCCCTATTAAGGACTATGAATGTCTATGTGGCAAATATAAACGCATGAAGTATAAGGGCATTATTTGTGAAAAATGTGGTGTAGAGGTTACTCTTTCGCGTGTACGTCGTGAGCGTATGGGGCATATTGAACTTGCGGCACCCGTTGCGCATATATGGTTTCTTAAATCATTACCAGGTCGTATTTCTACACTTTTAGATTTAACTTTAAAAGATATTGAACGGGTTCTTTATTTTGAGAATTATATTGTAACCGAACCAGGGTTAACATCTCTTAAGCTCCATCAGCTTCTTTCTGAAGAAGAATATATGCTTGCTATTGATGAATTTGGAGAAGATCAGTTTACAGCTATGATTGGCGCTGAAGCTATTTACGAGCTTTTAGCTAGTATGGAGTTAGATAAAATCGCTAATGATTTGCGTCTTGAATTAGCTGAAACAACTTCAGAGTTAAAGCAGAAAAAATTGATTAAACGACTTAAAATCGTTGAAAATTTTCTTGAATCTGGAAATAAGCCAGAGTGGATGATTATGAAAACAATTCCGGTT
The DNA here is from genome assembly GCF_042197445.1 of Bartonella sp. AA1HLJMS. NCBI lineage: Bacteria > Pseudomonadati > Pseudomonadota > Alphaproteobacteria > Hyphomicrobiales > Bartonellaceae > Bartonella > Bartonella sp. AA1HLJMS. The sequence continues at coordinate 9,134 of NZ_JBHIRW010000007.1, forward strand.
ATTCCACCGGATTTGCGTCCATTGGTTCCGCTTGATGGTGGGCGTTTTGCGACATCAGATCTGAATGATCTTTATCGGCGTGTTATTAATCGTAATAACCGCTTGAAGCGGCTGATTGAATTGCGAGCTCCTGGAATTATCGTACGCAATGAAAAGCGTATGGTACAAGAAGCTGTTGATGCATTGTTTGATAATGGACGGCGTGGGCGTGTGATTACTGGAGCCAATAAACGTCCTCTTAAGTCTTTATCAGATATGTTGAAGGGCAAGCAAGGACGTTTTCGTCAGAACTTACTTGGGAAGCGTGTTGATTACTCGGGGCGTTCTGTTATCGTGACGGGTCCTGAATTAAAATTGCATCAATGTGGTCTTCCCAAAAAAATGGCTCTTGAATTATTTAAGCCTTTTATTTATGCACGGCTTGATGCAAAAGGCTATTCATCAACGGTAAAGCAGGCAAAGAAGCTTGTTGAAAAAGAACATCCAGAAGTTTGGGATATCTTGGATGAGGTTATTCGTGAACACCCTGTTTTACTCAACCGCGCGCCAACATTGCACCGTTTGGGGATTCAGGCTTTTGAACCTATCTTAATTGAAGGCAAAGCTATTCAACTTCATCCACTGGTGTGTACTGCTTTTAATGCAGATTTTGATGGTGATCAGATGGCGGTTCACGTGCCGCTTTCTCTTGAAGCACAGCTTGAAGCCCGTGTTTTGATGATGTCCACCAATAATATTCTTCATCCGGCAAATGGTGCTCCCATTATTGTTCCCTCACAGGATATGGTTCTTGGTCTTTATTATCTTTCAATTGTTTCTGAAAAAGAACCAGGTGAAGGAATGGCCTTTTCTGATATAGGTGAGCTTCATTATGCCTTGGAAAATAAGGTTATAACGCTTCATACGAAGATTAAAGGCCGTGTTAAGAATATGGGGAAGGATGGAAAAGAAGTCTCTAAACTTTATGATACGACACCTGGTCGTTTGATTATCGGTGAGCTTTTGCCAAAAAGTGCGGATATCTCATTTGATATTGTCAATCAAGAGATGACGAAAAAGAACATTTCTAAAATGATTGATCATGTTTATCGGCACTGTGGACAAAAAGAGACGGTTATTTTTTGTGACCGTATTATGCAGCTTGGCTTTTCTTATGCTTGTCGTGCAGGAATTTCATTCGGTAAGGACGATATGGTTATTCCTGATAGTAAGTCGCGTTTAGTCGCAGAAACAGAAGCTTTGGCTAAGGAGTACGAACAGCAATATAATGATGGTTTGATTACACAAGGTGAAAAATACAATAAGGTTGTAGATGCTTGGGGTAAATGTACAGATCGCGTCGCAGATGAAATGATGAAACGTATTCAAGCTGTCGATTTTGATCCTAAAACAGGTCGTCAACGGCCGATGAATTCTATCTATATGATGTCGCACTCTGGTGCTCGTGGTTCTGCTAACCAGATGAGACAATTGGCCGGTATGCGTGGATTAATGGCAAAACCATCGGGTGAAATTATTGAAACACCCATTATTTCAAATTTTAAAGAAGGTCTAACTGTTAATGAATACTTCAATTCCACGCATGGTGCACGTAAAGGACTTGCTGATACTGCGTTAAAGACGGCGAACTCTGGTTATTTAACACGGCGTCTTGTTGATGTTGCACAGGATGCTATTATTTCAGCAGTTGATTGTGGTACCGCAAAAGGGCTTACCATGCAGCCGATTGTTGATGCAGGACAAATTGTTGCCTCCCTTGGGCAAAGAATTCTTGGTCGTACAGCGCTTGTTGATATTCTACATCCTGTCTCTGGAGAGGTTATCCTTGAAGGTGGAGCAATGATTGAGGAAGCTGATGTCGCGAAGATTGAAGCAGCTGGGATTCAATCTGTTCAAATTCGTTCTGCATTAACATGTGAAACACGTCTTGGTGTTTGTGCAAAATGCTATGGTCGTGATTTGGCGCGTGGAACACCTGTTAATCAGGGAGAAGCCGTTGGTGTTATTGCTGCTCAATCCATTGGTGAGCCGGGAACACAGCTTACTATGCGTACTTTCCACTTAGGAGGAACTGCGCAGGTTGTTGATTCATCGTATTTAGAGGCATCTTATGAAGGTAAGGTGGAGATTCGTAATCGTAATGTAGTTCGTAACTCTGAAGGCCATTTGGTTGTTATGGGGCGTAATATGGCTATCCTTATCAAGGATGAGTTAGGAAAAGAGCGCGTTGTACATCGTGTTAGCTATGGTGCTCATATTTTTGTTGATGATGGTGATGTGGTTAAACGTGGCCAACGTATAGCAGAATGGGATCCTTATACACGTCCAATTTTAACGGAAGTTGAAGGCTATGTGGGTTTTGAAGATATGATTGATGGTTTATCTGTCACTGAAACAGCTGATGAATCTACGGGTATTACGAAGCGTTTGGTGATTGATTGGCGCGCTAATCCACGTGGTGCGGATCTTAAACCAGCTATTATTATTCACACGGATAAAGAAGGTGAATCCATTGCTAAATTGTATAAGGGAGGTGAAGCCCGTTATATGATGTCAGTGGAAACTATTCTTTCTGTTGAGCTTGGTGCTCATGTTAAGGCTGGTGATGTTATTGCTCGTTTGCCAATGGAAAGTGCCAAGACGAAAGATATTACGGGTGGTCTTCCTCGTGTGGCTGAGCTTTTTGAAGCGCGTCGTCCAAAGGATCATGCGATTATTGCTGAAGTTAGTGGTACAATTCGATTTGGCCGTGGTTATAAGAATAAACGTCGTATCATTATTGAACCAAATGATGAAACTCTTGAGGCAGTAGAATACTTGATTCCAAAAGGTAAGTTGTTCCACTTCCAAGAAGGCGATCAAATTGAAAAGGGAGATTATATCCTTGATGGTAATCCAGCACCTCATGACATCTTGGCGATTAAGGGGGTTGAAGCTTTGGCATCTTATCTTGTTAATGAGATTCAGGAGGTTTATCGTTTGCAGGGAGTTCTTATTAATGATAAGCACATTGAAGTGATTGTTCGTCAAATGTTGCAAAAAGTTGAAATTACTGAATCTGGAGATTCTGGTTATATTCCAGGTGATAATGTTGATCGTATTGAACTTGATGAAATCAATGATAATTTGATTGCAGAAGGTAAGAAACCTGCATCTGGTAATCCCATTCTTCTTGGAATTACAAAAGCTTCTCTTCAAACGCCTTCTTTCATTTCGGCGGCATCGTTTCAGGAAACAACACGTGTTCTTACTGAAGCAGCAGTTTCTGGTAAAATTGATACTTTGCAAGGACTTAAAGAGAACGTTATTGTCGGTCGTCTTATTCCAGCAGGTACGGGTGGTACAATTTCTCAAATCCGTCGTATTGCTGCAGTTCGTGATGATTTGATTGTAGATGAGCAGCGTAAGTCTAGTAATAACGAAGTGGCTAAGGCTATGTTGACAAATATGACAACTGGGGCCGTTGCTGAATAATTTAAATACAACATCACATAATAAAAAACGTCTGAATAGAACGTTCAGACGTTTTTTTATTTCGAAATACAGAAGTTGTATATTTTCTTGAAAAATATCAAAAATTATAAGGCGATAGTTATTTTAAACATCTTTAGTAGCTTATTGTTTTGTAATGATGCTTATCTTTTTTGTTACTTTATTTTAAAGTTTCTTAATTTCTAAAAGCAGTATAGAAAGTTTTGTCCCAAATATGTGAAACTCAAAAATCATATTCAAGGAAAAGAGTTGATTATCTACAAATCAAATAATGATTGATTTTGAATTTGAGGAAATTTTTTGATTGATATCTTCTATAAAGCTTTAAAAAGACTTATAATGAAAGATCAATAGTCTTTTCTGTAATCTAAAAAATAATTGATTCTCTACTATACAATGCTTGTACGATAAGAATGTATTTTCTTATAAATTAGAATGCAGGAAAGTAGAGATTGGGGTGCTTATTAAGTTATATAAAAAATAGACATATTTCTTATAACAATGTGATCTATGCAGACAGAATAATAAAATGTACGAATATTATTCAATTGGAAAATTAACACGTGAGTTTTCAATAATAGCTCGAACTTTGCTATGAAGAAGAGGGACTTCTTATCCCTTTTCGGTGTGGAAGTACACGGATTTATACATAAACGGATCGTCATAAGTTAAAACAAATCCTGTATGCTAACAGAGTAAAATTTTCGTTGTCTGAAATATCTGATATGTTGACAATGGTTGGAAAACCACCTGATGATGAGAAAAAGCTTAAGAAATTAATTGCAGGAATTCATAAAAAACGAACTGATTTAAAGCAGATGCAGCATGATGTTGATGATCTTATACAGGATTTAGAATGAATTGAAGAGAGTTCTTTTGAGAGCTTCGCGGAGTTGGAGGGTAGTCATTGATTATAAATTTATTTTGTCTTCTTTTAGACTAATTTCTTTCTCTTAAAAGAGATAGATTATACCGTCTCTAAGGGGAATATTTACCACTGCGTGAAATGTGTAAGTCATTTAAAGAAATAGAGTGTTTGAAAAAGCTGCAAAGGTATTTTCGCAGTATATTATTCTTGATAAGAAAAAACTATTTTTCATAAAGAAAGTAAAAACAATGACAGTTTCTCCTATGAGTGTTTTTCAATCTATTTTGTCACGAAAGTCAATTCGCGCTTTTACTGATCAGCCAGTTAGTTTGGAAACAATCAAAGAAATCTTAAAACTTGCAGCACGTGCACCATCTGGAACAAATATTCAGCCATGGCAAGTAATTGTGCTTACAGGAAGTGTATTACAGAAAGTAGGGCAAGAGCTTTCACAACTTGTGCTTTCAGGTGTAAAAGGAGAGCGTGAATATAGTTATTATCCACGTCAGTGGCGTGAGCCTTATATTTCAAGGCGTCGAAAAGTTGGTTTGGATCTTTATCAGAGTCTTGGAATTCAAAAAGGTGATGAAGAAAAAATACTTCATCAAAAGGCGCGAAATTTTTTATTTTTTGATGCACCTGTAGGACTCTTATTTACAATGGATCACGACATGGAAATGGGGAGTTGGCTTGATTTGGGTATGTTTATGCAGACCATTATGTTAGCTGCACGTGGATTTGGATTAGATACCTGTCCTCAAGCTGCTTTTGCTGATTATCATAAACAGATTCGTACGCTTTTATCTATTCCTTCTGATCGCCATATTATCTGTGGTATGGCACTTGGTTATCGCGATATGAGTGCTCCAGAAAACAATTTTGAGACAGAACGAGAATCGTTAGAAAAATTTGTACGTTTCATTGAAACATACCCATAAAATATTTTATACAATTAAGCATATGTTTTGAAGAACTTAGTGCATTATGAAAAATATTTCCGATAAGATTTCTCATCCTTATTGAATTTTAATATTGCATATTAACACTTATTTTACTACGTTTGGAACATTGGGAGTAGTGACTCTAGGGGCATTGTCCGTTTTAAAGGTTGGCTAATGGAAAACACTATAGAAAGAAAGTGTTGGGTGGTAGCAAGACGAGCGACATTCGTGTTTATTGTTGTCATTTTTTTAGTTTATCTCGCAATTTGATTTTAAACGGAAGAAACGTTATGAAAAAGCATATATGCTCAAGCTGTACTATAGTTTAAGGTGATACGTGTTTCTATCTGTTTTTGAACTTTTTAAAATTGGGATTGGTCCTTCTAGCTCACATACGATGGGACCAATGACTGCTGCTAATATGTTTTTGCAAAAGATAGGAGATTTTTCTCAGTCGTCTGATGTTCAAGTTTCTCGTATACGTGTTTATCTTTATGGTTCTTTAGCTTTCACGGGTATTGGTCATGCAACAGATAGAGCTATCATATTAGGACTTTTAGGAGAAAAAGCTTCTACTGTTGATCCTGATAGCATGGGGTTTTTGTTAGAAAAAGTTATACGTGAAAAAAAAGTGCAACCAGAAGGTCATCCCGCTTATCAGTTTGATGTGCAACGTGATCTTATTTTTGAACGAAAGCAAATCCTCCCTGGACATACAAATGGACTAGCCTTTGAAGGACTTGATACTGATGGGAATGTTCTGTTGCGGCAGATTTATTATTCTATCGGTGGTGGCTTTGTTGTGACTGAGGATGAATTAAGCCATATGAATGATAATATACAACCAGAAGCATTTGAGGTACCATATCCATTCGATTCTGCTTGTACAATGTTATCAATGGCAGAAAAATCAGGACTTTCAATTGCTGAAATGAAGCGCTTAAATGAAGAAACAAAGATAGAGCGTTCTTCTCTTGATGTAGGGCTTGATGAAATTTTTTCAGCGATGACAAATTGCATTGATAGAGGTCTTTCACAAGAAGGTGAGTTGCCTGGTGGATTGCGTGTTCTAAGGCGCGCTAAAAAGCTGCATGAAACGCTTTTGGAAAAACAAAAGAAAAATTACAATTATCCACTTTGGGCAAATGATTGGCTTTCGGTGTATGCTATAGCAGTCAATGAGGAAAATGCAGCAGGTGGTCGTGTTGTTACAGCACCAACAAATGGAGCAGCCGGTGTCGTCCCAGCCGTTTTGCGTTATTATCTTCAGTTTAATGATGATTCAGATCGAGAGGGAATACATAATTTTCTATTAACGGCAGCAGCTATAGGCGGTGTTATCAAACATAATGCCTCTATTTCTGGTGCAGAAGTTGGGTGTCAAGGTGAAGTTGGAACGGCATCTTCAATGGCCGCAGCAGGGTTGACTGCAGCGTTAGGTGGAACACCAGCTCAAATTGAAAATGCGGCAGAAATTGCGCTTGAACATCACTTGGGAATGACATGTGATCCTGTTGCAGGTCTTGTACAAGTGCCTTGTATTGAGCGTAATGCAATGGGAGCTGTTAAGGCGGTAACGGCTTCTTCTCTTGCATTATATGGTAATGGAGATCATTTTGTTTCTCTTGATGCTTGTATAGAAACAATGCGCCAGACTGGTCATGATATGAGTGAACGCTATAAAGAGACAAGTAAAGGTGGTCTTGCAGTCAATGCGATATCTTGTTAAGAGCTGGAACATTTTTCAATCCATAACTGGACTTTTTGGAGAGAGATCGTATTTCCTAATAAAGCTTATGTTTTTTGTTCCTTATAAATCAAAATTCCACTTTAATGCAGCAGTAGTTTGAAATAAATCTGAGATGATTCAGTGTTTTCTTAACGAATAATAGGTGTTGCATGCAAGCTTGGAGGGGAGAGATGTTGTACATCTGTTTGATTTGTCTCTAAAGTGGGGAAAAGTGTAATTTGGAAAAAATAAGAAAGCGTAAAGTAAAATTAGTGATCAATCTGCCATTATTTTTAGCTGGGTTTTATGGCTTTAAAAAGTTTCCATAGCCATATATCTTTTAAGTAATGGAAGATTATGCCTGAGTATCCAAGGAAAATTTGTTTTAAGTCTGAATAATTATGATGAAGAAAGTAGAATTTTAAAGGTTTTAATTTTTTAAAGTGAAGTTTTTTTCTACCTAGTATGGTAAAAAATGCCTTGAAAAAAAACACTAATTTACAATAATTAAGAGATATATTGGAAATATCTTTTTTATTTATAAATTTTGTACCGACAAAAAAATTAAAATAAATAATAACGTATACATTAAGAAATATTTATAAAAATTCTCATGAGAATAGAATGCACACGATAGAACATTGTCGTGTTACGCGTTCGTGAGTTCGTTTTAAAAAAATATCTCTCAGGCCTCCCCCCAAGCTCATTTCGCGATGGCACCTGTGAATGATATAACGGTAAATCCATTGAGCTGTCTCTATCTTTATGCTTAATAAAAAGAAGTACGCTGGCATGGTTACACACTTTACCAGCCCCCCTCTGTACAGGGGGACTAAAGCACTTGGCATTTGAAACGGTTCATTATAGGCATTTTTAGTCTTTTTGGGACAGTTTCACGCTACACACTAATCTCGCTCATAACATGCAAGAGACGGTTTTGATTGATTCAACATAAACAGATTTTAAATGAGAGAATCTTACGATATTCGAGATTCTCATCTAACAAAAAAAAATAATTAATTATCTTTATAAATCAGTATCTTGCATATGAATAATATAATGTAAGTTTTCCATGAATGGTATAAAAGCTATAGAGTATTAGCATCTTTATTTATAAAGGGAGAAAACCAGCACTATCATCCTTTTTTAAATGGTTTATATGCTAATTTTGCTCGTGATGAGCAAGCGAGCGATTTTGACTGATTCAAGATAAGAAGTAAAATAAGATTATTTTACGAAAATCTCTTGTTCAATATGCAAAAAATAAATTATAATTATAAATTAAAATCTTATGGAAATCGTTATCATAATATTTAATCTGATAATTTGTTTACGTTTTTTCATCGATAGTATTTGTATTTTCCAATTTGCTGTGCCTGTTGACATAAATACAAGTAAGAGGAGTTAGATTGTTTTTTTTTTACAGCGGTTATGTTGTATAGGGAGCGTTATTAAGAGGGATTTTCTTTATTGAACTTTTACAATAATCCCATCAAATCGATAAGCTTTCATCTAATGAAGCTATTCATTTTTTCCAGAAAGATATCAAGGATAATTTTTTATATTAAATCCAAAAGTGGAAAAATATTGGGTATTTTTATGTCCTTAACAATGTTTTTATTGAAAGCTTGGAGATATTGGATAGTTGGAAAAGCTGTCAGAAAATTCAACAATTTAAGAAAAAAGTATGTTTATCAAAAGGTTTTCTAAGGCTGTAGATAATGGTTAATAATAAAATAATTTTTTAGAGAGGGTCTGTAGAATTAAATATTTGTTGCTCCTAAACGGATTTTAATAGGCACATTACCAGTTTGGCTCGCAACACGTAAATGAATGCGTACAGGAGGCATTATGAGACGACGGTTGCGCATTGTTTGGCAAATGAGAAGGTTAACAAGAGACTGTGTATCTAATGCAGTCGAATTATATTTTAAACCAGTAAGTTTTGCGGCAGCATCGTGAAGAGAACGCAATGAAAGGAGGGATGATTGCTTCAATAAAACTTCTTTTTTATGGAATGAAGCAAAAGCATTATCTGTCATAATACTATCCTTAACGCAGAATTCAAAAATTTTTAGTAGGCTACAGTATAGCAGTTAAAATTTGCTTTCTTTAATGTAGAGCAAGCATCAAATGCAGCTTTTTTTGATTGAAACCCTGTAAAGCGCGCTCGGTAATAACGCTGCCCATTTTTTTCAAACAGTTGCATATGTGAAGATGCGTTCTTTAAAGTGGAAAAAGCTGTATTTTTTGCTTTTAAAAGTAGAGTTTTTGCTTGTTCTTCACTAGGAAGAGAACCAATTTGGATAGCCCATCCGGCATTTTCGGACAAAGAGACTGTTACAATTTTATGAGTCTCAGCCGGTATAGTTTTTTGAGGATTCGGTATTGGTATAATTACCTTATTGACAGCCGTTATTGCGATATTGGAGTTTTTAGGTTGTTCTGCAAATGCTGTCAACATAGTCGAAATTTCATCGTCAAAATTACTTGAATCAGCTTTAATGGTCGGTATAGGAGTATTAGCCCCAGTGGGTAAGTGATAGCGTACAGAAGCTATTAAACGTTCACCACTTTTCATTTGGCTTGCTTTGGGCAAATATTGATTCAATAAGCTAGCCATATGCTCGTCACGTGCAGTAGATGATTTACCTCCCATAACAACAGCGACAATAGAGCGCCCCTCAAGACGCATCGAAGTTGCTAAATTAGAACCTGACATTTGTGTGTAGCCTGTTTTAATTCCATCGACACCTTTCATTATTTTAACAAGTTTATTGTGGCTGTTAATTTTATGTCCACGAAAATTAAAACTTTTTGTTTTGAACAATTTATATTGTTTGGGAAAATGTTTACGTAAAGCTAATGACAAAGTCGCTATATCTCGTGCTGTAGAATAATTGTGCATATCCGGAAGTCCTGAAGCATTTGCAAAATGTGTATGTTTCATGCCAAGTTTACGAGCTTTTACTGTCATCATTTGAGCGAATTTTTTTTCACTACCTCCAAGATATTCTGCAATGGCAGCAGCAACATCATTTGCGGATCTTGTAATGAGCGCTTTAGCTGCTGCTTCAGCAGAAATTGTTTGGCCTGCTTTAAACCCAATTTTTGTCGGTGGACGCATTGCTGCATAATGAGAAACAGGAATTGGTGTATTTGGTGTCACACGACGCATCTGCATAGCTTCAAAGAGTAAGTACAATGTCATCATTTTTGTTAAAGAAGCAGGATAACGTTTCAGTGTTGCATTGGCTTGAAATAAAGTTTTTCCCGTAGTAGCATCTATAACAATAGCCGCATACTTATCAGGATAGGCGCCTTGAGGTGTGGCGGATGCCCAACAGTAAGAAAAAGCTAACATAACAAAAGAAATTGCTATTGTTTTACAGTAGCGCATAATTTTTTGATAATTAATATACACTTGCAGTATCCTATTTCTCCATTTATCCTAAAAAACTTCTATAAAGCTTCCTTTTCTGTAATTTATTGATGCAGTTTAGACGAATGGTATTACTAATTTGTTTACAGAAGTTATTTTATGAGTGAGTGATTGAAGTCTAACCATAGAGGGAAATTTTTTTCTAATACAAACAGGTATTGCAATAGTTATGAAAGAATTTAAAATTAATAAAAATGTGCTGCATGGAAAACGATAATGGGACAGATGCTCATAATAAACTCTATAGCTCATATTATGCATAATGAAAAGGGCAAGAATTGGGATGAAGGTAGGCATGGTGCGGTTATAATGCCTAAGGCTAGAGAAAAACTCGAAAAACCTAAATTATGTCGAGTTTTTTTGCTTAATGATGATTACACACCTATGGATTTTGTTGTTTTCGTTTTGAAGAACTTTTTTAAAAAAAGTTTCGAAGAGGCAACGCGGATAATGTTAGATGTTCATCACAATGGGATAGGAGAATGTGGGACTTACACTTATGAAGTCGCTGAAATGAAAATATTACAAGTGAGGGAATGTGCGCGTCAAAATGAACATCCGTTACAATGTGTAATGGAAGGGAAGTGAGGAGCTATGCCATCTTTTACACCTAGTCTTGAAGAGGTTTTGCATCGTGCATTAACAATTGCTACTCAAGCACGGCATGAATATGCAACACTAGAGCATCTTCTACTTGCGCTGTTAGATGATGCCGATGCAAATTCCGTTATTCAGGCTTGCCAAGTAGATGTGGAGGAATTGCGAGAGCGCTTAACCAATTATCTTCGCTCAGAGTTAGATGAACAGATTAGAGCTGATGAGGATACAAAGCCTACAGCTTTTTTCCAGCGTGTTATCCAACGTGCGGTGATTCATGCACAATCAGCTGGAAAAGATGAAGTATCGGGGGCAAATGTTCTTGTTGCAATTTTTTCTGAACGTGAAAGCCATGCAGCATATTTTCTTCAAGAGATGGGAATGACACGCTACGATGCTGTACGTTTTATTTCACAGGGTGTCACGCGTGATGATGGGTTATCCATGTTACTTGAAGGACTTGAAGAGCAATTAGATCAGCAGATTTCGGATAATGGTGAAAGAGGAACAAGTGCTTTAACGAATTATTGTGTTGATCTCAATTGTAAAGCACGTAATGGAAAAATTGATTTATTAATTGGCCGTGAAATAGAAATTTCACGCATGATACAGATTTTATGTCGAAGGTCAAAAAACAATCCGCTTTTGGTTGGTGATCCTGGAGTAGGGAAAACAGCTATAATTGAGGGATTGGCAAAGCGTATTGTTGATGGGCAAGTGCCTGAAGTTTTATCAAATGCAACAATATTTTCTCTTGATATGGGGGGACTTGTTGCAGGTACACGTTATCGCGGTGATTTTGAAGAACGCTTAAAGCAAGTTATTAAAGAGTTTGAGCTGTATCCAGATGCTATTTTATTTATTGATGAAATTCATACCTTAATTGGAGCAGGAGCGACATTAGGGGGAAATATGGATGCAGCAAATCTTTTGAAACCTGTGTTATCTTCTGGAACTATGCGATGTATTGGTTCGACGACTTACAGAGAATATCGCAAATTCTTTGAACAAGATCGTGCTTTAGAGCGTCGTTTTCAGAAGATTGATATTAATGAACCTTCTGTTACAGATGCGATTAAGATTTTGCAGGGGATGAAGCCTTACTTTGAAGATTTTCATCAGATTAAATATACAGATCAGGCGATGAAGGCATCTGTAGAATTATCTTCACGTTATATAATTGACCGTAGGTTACCTGACAAAGCAATTGATATTATTGATGAAAGTGGCGCAGCGCAAAAGCTTTTGCCACAAAAACAACGCAAGAAGAGTATAGGTGTTAAAGAAATTGAAGCGACTGTTGCTACAATTGCAAGAATTCCACCAAAAACAGTTTCTCGGAATGATCAGAAGATACTGAGTAAGCTTGAAAGAGAACTCAAACATGTTGTTTATGGTCAAGATCAGGCAATTTCCGTCTTAGTTTCATCCATAAAATTGGCGCGAGCAGGTTTACGCGAACCGGATAAACCAATAGGAAGTTATTTATTTTCAGGACCAACAGGTGTAGGAAAAACTGAAGTTGCAAAACAGCTTGCATCATCTTTAGGCATTGAATTATTGCGTTTTGATATGTCAGAATATATGGAACGGCATACGGTAGCGCGTTTAATCGGAGCACCTCCAGGTTATATAGGGTTTGATCAAGGAGGTCTCCTTACAGATGCAGTTGATCAGAAACCTCACGCAGTTCTATTGCTAGATGAGATTGAGAAAGCGCATCCAGAGTTATTTAATATTTTATTGCAGGTAATGGATTATGGTAGATTAACAGACCATAATGGTAAGAAAATTGATTTCCGCAATGTTATTTTGATTATGACAACCAATGCTGGTGCTTCAGATATGGCAAAATCAGCTATTGGATTTGGGAAAGTACATCGTGATGGTGAGGATATAGAAGCAATCAATCGGTTATTTACACCAGAATTTCGTAATCGGTTAGATGCAATTATTCCGTTTGCACCTTTATCTCATTTAATCATCAATCAGATAGTGCAAAAATTTATTTTTCAGCTTGAAGCACAATTAGCTGATCGGGGAATTTGTTTTGAATTAAGCCCTTCTGCAACTTTATGGCTTTCTAATAAAGGATATGATTCTCAGATGGGAGCACGCCCATTAGGGCGTGTTATACAAGAATATATTAAAAAGCCATTAGCTGATGAAATTTTATTTGGAAAGTTACGCAATGGTGGGACCGTTCGCGTATTGACACAAAAATCAAATGGTAAAAAAGAAAGCTTACAGTTAGAAATTTCATCTTCCGATATATCTGTAAGTTCAAAGAAAAGTAAAATGGAAAACTTTACAAAAAAACGTGTAGGAAAAAAAAGTACAACAACTTAAGAGTGTGTTATAAAGCTGCACGAATTTTTTTTGCATTCTCTTCAAGTATTTCTGGAGGCGTTACCATATCATTATGAGGGGTAAGCTCTATTCCCTCCATACGTGGTATAATATGAAAATGAAGGTGATAGACGGTTTGTTGACTAGCTGCTTCATTAAATTGCATGACAGTTATGCCATCTGCTTGAAAGGCTTTTTTGACAGCATTTGCAATTTTTTGAACAGCTTTAATAACAGGAAATAATGTTTCAGGATCTGCATCAAGTAAGTTTCTAGAGCCTTTTTTAGGAATGACCAGCGTATGACCTGGTGCTTGTGGCATGATATCCATAAATCCAATAACATCATCATCTTCGTAGACACGAACAGAAGGGATTTCATTGCGAATCAATTTAGCAAAAATATTGTTATTGTCATAAGCTTGTTTCATACAAATATTTCCTTTTATCGTAAGTTTAAGATTCTAATTTAAAAACGAAAAAATGCAAGGTTTATCAGAGTGTAAGACAAAGAAGTATTTTGACTTCAGTTATATTTAGGATAATGCACTGTCTTAATGAAGGTTTAGATTTCTATAATGGCTTCAACTTCTACAGGAACATCCATAGGAAGAGAGGCAACACCAATAGCAGAACGGGCGTGTTTTCCAATTTCACCAAGGATATTGACGAATAAATTAGAAGCTCCATTGGCAACAAAAGGAATATCGGTAAAATGAGAATCTACAGCCACAAAAACAGTAATTTTGACCACACGTTTTATTTTATTTAAGTCACCCAGAGTTGCCTTGAGTTGCGCGAGAATATTGAGAGCGCAAGCTTCAGATGCTTTTTGGGCTTGTTCGGTATTCACAGTTGCACCAACTTTACCGATGGCTATTGGTTTTCCATTAATAAGAGGGAGTTGTCCAGAAATAAAGATTTGATTGCCACTTTGTGAAGTGGTGATGTAATTGGCAAGGGGGGAGATTACTTCAGGAAGAGTGATTCCGAATTTTTCTAAGTTTTTTTCAATCATATTGGTCATAATTTTAACTCCATAGCTGCTCTATAATATATTCATTGCATAATCTATTTTTTGATTTAAGAAAATGTGTGGTTAATTGAGAAATTAACCTTTTTTGCCTTATTGTATGATGTTATGCAACGGGGATAAAGTTCGGAAGTTGGGAATGATTAGATCATTATTTATAATAATTTTATATATTGTTTTTTTATGTACTGCGAGAGCTGAAGAGCCCATTTTTATTGTGCCTCATCGAGCAATTTATGATTTTCATCTCGATAGTGTTTCTCATGAAATGACAATTTCTGCGATGTCAGGACGAATGGTTTACGAGCTTACTGGTTCGGCATGCCAAGGCTATAGCACACGTTTTCGTTTCATTAGCCGTGTTCACATTGAAGATATGCCAGTACGTTTGACGGATCAACAGACGACGAGTTATGAAACAGGAGACAGCCGTACATTTCGTTTTAATATTACAGATCAAGAGGGAGAAGAGGTTGTGCATCGTGCCGAGGGGGTTGCGGAGCGTACGCAAGATGGTATCACAGTTACCTTAAAAAAGCCAAAGGAAAAAGAGTATAAGCTTGCAATGGCTGAATTTCCAATGATGCAACTAAAAAATATTATCCGCCATGCAAAAGCAGGAGATCATTTTTACAATGTTACTGTATTTGATGGGACAAATAAAGCAGATAAAGTTATAAAAGAAAGTATCGTCATAGGGGAAAAGAAGACGCTTTTATCTGATAGCGAAACGGAAAAAGTAAGAAAATTGGATGAAGAAGAATATTGGCCTGTTACAATTTCTTATTTTGATGATGGAGAAAATAAAGATGGTTTGCCGGTTTATCGTAGCAGTTTTCTCTTACATGAGAATGGTGTCATGCGTGATCTTCATATAGATTATGGAACTTTTTCAGTGCGTGCAAAATTGAACAGTCTCGAATTCTTGGAACTTGGAAAAGATCTTAATCAATGTGAAAATGCAAATATTAAATGATTAAAGAAAATAACTTGAAAAAGAATCAAATATTAGTATGTTTGCGCTATTCCACACGCGGAGTCTGGGTGTTTGCAAATGATCTGTGAGAAACTTCTAGCAAGCATCCGCCGGTAGCAGGTCTTCCTGCTTTTTCCGCGGAGGTTGAACCGGAAAGGATAAGATTTATGGCACTACCCGATTTTACTATGCACCAGCTTTTAGAAGCCGGTGTGCATTTTGGTCATCAGACTCATCGCTGGAATCCCAAAATGACTCCCTATATTTATGGTCAGCGTAATAATATCCATATTATTGACCTTGCTCAGACTGTTCCACTTTTACACCAAGCACTTAAACTTGTTTCAGATACTGTAGCGCGTGGTGGTCGTATTCTCTTTGTTGGTACGAAACGACAAGCATCTGACATTATCGCAGATGCGGCGAATCGTTCTGCCCAGTATTACGTTAATGCACGTTGGCTTGGCGGCATGCTCACAAACTGGAAAACGATTTCCAATTCGATCCATCGTTTGCGGAAGCTTGATAAAATTCTTGCTGCTGAAGCGCAAGGCTTTACTAAAAAGGAACGTTTAAATCTTGAACGTGATCGTGAAAAGCTTAATCGTGCGCTTGGTGGTATTAAAGATATGGGTTCTGTTCCAGATCTTATCTTTGTTATCGATACGAATAAAGAAAATATTGCACTCCAAGAAGCAAAGCGTTTAGGTATTCCAGTGATTGCTATTATTGATACCAATTGTGATCCCGATGACGTAACACATCCAATACCAGGTAATGATGATGCTTCACGTGCAATTTCTCTTTATTGCGATCTTTTTGCCCGTGCTGCTCTTGATGGTATTGCACGCCAGCAAGGAGCAATGGGTATCGATTTAGGAGCTCAAGTTGATGCACCTGTGGAGCCTATTTTGGAAGAAAATGCAGTTTCAGAAGTTTCTGAATAATATAAAATGCCTAATTAAGGTACTTTTATTGTCTAAAGAAGAAGTTATAGGCGTGCAGAGGGATTTTGCACGCTTTCACTGTTATAAAATAAAGAGGCAAATATGAGCATTACTGCTGCACAAGTAAAAGAACTTCGAGAACTATCTGGCGCTGGTATGATGGACTGTAAAGCCGCCCTAGCAGAGACCAATGGTGATATGGAAGCTGCTGTTGATTGGCTTCGTAAAAAAGGAATAGCTAAAGCAGATAAAAAGGCTGGTCGTACAGCAGCTGAGGGATTAATCGGAGTCGTATCAAAAGATTCACATGCAGTTTTGGTTGAGATTAATTCTGAAACAGATTTTGTTGCGCGCAATGATGGATTCCAAGACATCGTGCGTAAAGTAGCAACTGCTGCCTTAGATACGCCAGGGGATGTTGAATCTGTTTCTGTTTCTCTTTATCCAGGTTCTGAGAAGACTGTAGAGCTTACGATTAAAGATGCAATTGGTACAATTGGCGAAAATATGACATTTCGTCGTTCCGCTAAATTGTCTGTTGAGAATGGTGTTGTTGCGACTTATATACACAATAGTGTGGCTGATGGGCTTGGAAAACTTGGTGTTTTGGTTGCGATTGAAACAACAGGAAATAAAGAGGCTGCTCTTGCTTTTGGTCGGCAGGTCGCGATGCATATTGCGGCAACCAATCCATTAGCACTTACAGCACAAGATGTTGATGCTGCTGCTGTTGAGCGAGAAAAAGCAATTTTTTCAGATCAAGCGCGTCAGTCTGGAAAACCTGAAAATATCATTGAAAAAATGGTAGAAGGACGTATGCGTAAGTTTTTTGAAGAGGTTGTTTTGCTTTCTCAAGCTTTTGTTATGAATCCTGATATAACTGTTGAGGCCGCTCTAAAGGATGCTGAGAAATCAATTGGTGCCCCAGCAAAAATTACAGGCTTTATTCGTTTTGCATTAGGTGAAGGTGTGGAAAAAGAGGAGTCTGATTTTGCTGCAGAGGTTGCTGCTGCTGTAAAAGGCTAGTTATTGCAAACTCTTGATCAGAGATTTAAAGTCATATCATTGGTTGTAGAATCTCTGAGGGGAACAATGTAATTGTTGAGAGGGCGTCACGTGAAAAAAGTGGTGCCCTTCGTGATGTCAAAAGCAAAAAGTAAATGGGCTTTTGGGGAGATTATTAATGGCATTAGCACTTCCGTATAAACGTATTCTTTTAAAGGCTTCTGGTGAAGCTCTTATGGGAGGGCAGAATTTTGGCATTGATGTTTCTGTTGTAGACCGTATTGCCGCTGATATTGCAGAAGTGCGCACAATGGGGATAGAAGTTGCGGTTGTTATCGGTGGGGGAAATATTTTTCGTGGCGTTGCTGTTGCTTCGCATGGTGGGGACCGAGTGACAGGTGATCATATGGGAATGCTTGCAACTGCTATTAACTCTTTAGCATTGCGAACATCTTTGACAAAATTAGGGGTTGAAACTGTTGTACTCTCTGCGATTGCTATGCCACAAATTTGTGAAAGTTTCTCGCAACGTAAAGCAATAGCTTATATGAATCAGGGAAAAGTTGTTATTTTTGCAGGTGGTACAGGAAATCCATTTTTTACCACTGATTCTGCTGCTACTTTACGTGCAGCAGAAATTGGTGCGGATGTCCTTCTTAAAGGAACACAAGTTGATGGTATTTATTCAGCAGATCCAAAAATAGACCCTACGGCTAAGCGTTTTGACCAATTAACACATGTTGAAGTTTTGCAATGGGGATTATCTGTTATGGATTCAACGGCGGTCACTTTAGCACGTGAGAACAATGTACCGATTATTGTGTACTCCATTCATGAAAAAGGCGGTTTGGCTAAGGTCTTGAATGGAACAGGACGCTTTACAATAGTATCGGAATAAGGGTAAGCTTCAAAGGACAATTGAAGGAGACAGAAATATGAATGTTACATCAATTATGGATGATTTGAAACGTCGCATGGATGGTGCCATTACGGCTTTTAAACATGAATTAGGTGGTTTGCGGACTGGACGTGCATCGGCCAGTTTATTAGAGCCGTTGACCGTTGAATCTTATGGTTCTGTTGTGCATATCAATCAGGTTGCTAATATTTCTGTTCCCGAACCTCGGATGCTTTCTGTTTCTGTATGGGATAAAACGATGGTCGGAGCTGTAGAGCGCGCTATTCGCGATTCTGGTCTTGGTTTAAATCCCATAACTGATGGTACGAATCTACGTATTCCTTTGCCTGAGTTGAATGAAGAGCGCCGTAAAGAACTTGTAAAAATTGCGCATCACTATGCAGAGCAAGCGCGTGTTGCTACACGTCATGTTCGTCGGGATGGTCTGGACAATTTGAAAAAGTTAGAAAAAGATGGTGAAATTGGTCAAGATGAAGCCCATAGTTTGTCTGAAAAAGTTCAAAAACTCACGGATGAAACTATTGCTGATATTGATAAAATTTTAGCCGTAAAAGAATCTGAAATTATGCACGTTTAAGACGATTTTGTCACTAGAAAAAGGATATTTACTCCCAGCCTGTAAATTGTTTCTAGGGATAATTGTAGGGAGTGGTGTGCTCTGTGGTAGCAAGGTGTGATGCAGGAAGGTGTTCTATCATTTTGATATGGGAGAGACTGATTTGAAAGGGCAGATGTTTTTATTTTTTAGTCTGCGTGATAAATCATGCCCTTTGCTGGGAGACACTATTTAACAGCATGGTGCGGGTTTTTAGTTGAGCACGTCTTTGTTAAAATGCATAATGAAAGCATTATTAGAAATTATTCAAATATTCTAAGATGAAGGTTGAGGAAAGAATATAATGCAAAAAAACAAGTCTAACCTTTCTCTTATTTCTCATTATAAAACATGTGAGTATAATTGATCAAGCAGATGTTATGTGGCGTAATTCATTTTTTAATGACGAATAGTTGATAGAAAAGTGTTTTTATACGAAACCTATATTAGTTAATTTGTATGGGGCAGAGGTAACTGCTTTTTCATTTTATATTTGAGAAAATATTAAAAAAATATTTATAATTTTGACGGAGATTTTTGAAGCTGTTTTCATTGATTATTAGTTTCATAAGCGCTATCTTAGTAGACTGAATTATTTATGATAAATTATAAGAGAAATTATACAGGTATGAGATAAAAATACTGCGTAGGGGAGTTTTTCTTGCGTTAATTTTAGAGCTTGTATTTTCTATTTTTATTGTTTGGATGTTGTTTTGTCTAATTTGGTTTATCGTATTCTGACAGCTTTTGTTTTTGGCATTATTGCGTTGTATCTAACATGGTTGGGAGGAAACTTCTTTTTTTTATTTGTATGGTGTATTGGCGGTTTTGTTCTTTATGAGTGGATGAGTATTACTAAAGAGAAATGGTGTATTTTACAAAAAATATTAGCAAGTATCTTTTATTTAATCTTTGGCTTTTTTTTAGTATTGAGTGTATCTGCTTCATTGATTTTTTGTGTTTTAATCGTTTTAGCTACAGTGTTAGCTATTATATCTATAAAAAAGAGTGGTTGGGTTTTTTGTGGTTTTTTATATGCATCTTTTCCTGTTGTTGCTTTATGCTTTCTACGGGATCATGAAATGTTGGGGTTCCAAGTTGTTATTTTCTTATTTACGATAGTGTGGGGAACAGATATCGGTGGTTATTTTATCGGACGTGCATTAGGGGGCCCTAAATTAGCACCACAATTTTCTCCTAATAAAACATGGTCAGGAGCACTTGGTGGTACATTTGTCGGAGTTTTCGGTGGTATATGGGTTGCTTTTGGATTTTTTGATATAAATTTAGCCAGTTTTTTTGTGCCACTCCTTACACTTGTTTTGTCAATTGTTTCACAATTGAGTGATTTAGGGCAATCATGGCTCAAAAGACGGTTTTCTGTTAAAGATTCTAGTTCTTTATTGCCTGGACATGGTGGTTTTATGGATCGTATAGATGGATTGGTAGGGGCAGCTTTTCTTCTTTATTTAATTGGTTCATTTATGTCTGATATGGATGCGCCTTTTAATCTTTTTAGTATGATCTAATTGGGAGAAGATAGTTTGGAACTTTTAAATCATATCGTCACTATGGGTGATTTCCTTTTAAGAAGTTTGAGTATTCTTTTCATCATTATGATTATCATTTTTGTGCACGAATTTGGGCACTATCTCATTGGTCGGTGGTGTGGTATTAAGGCGTTAATTTTTTCGCTTGGATTTGGACCAGAAATAGCGAGTTATACAGATAAGCATGGCACGAAGTGGCGTTTAGCACTTATCCCCTTAGGAGGTTATGTAAAATTTGTTGGGGATGAGGAAAAAATCGATACGGAATCATCCCAATCATCTCTGATTGTTGATGGTTCATTTGCTAGTGCGCATGCTTGGAAAAAAGCAGCAACTGTTTTTGCCGGTCCTTTCTTCAATGCCCTTTTTACTGTTGTTATTCTAACATTTTTTTTCTTTATCTATGGTCGTGTAGCCATTGAGCCCGTTGTTGGTTCTTTGGTAAAAGATAGCCCTGCTCTTCAATCCGGTTTGGAATTAGGTGATCGTTTTGTTGAAATGGATGGACGACGGGTTGAAAGCTTTGAAGATTTGATGAATTATGTAGCTTTTCACGGAAGAGAACCCATAGAGTTTAAAATAGAACGCATGGGGCGAGTCTTTACAACGATGATTACCCCGAAAGTCGTTGAGCGAGATGATGGATTTGGTAATCGAACACGAAGTGCTATGATAGGTGTAGGTGTTCCTGTTGATTTAAATAATCCTGCACGTTTAGATCCAACTTATATAAAACATATTCGCTATGGTTTTGTAACAGCTGTAAGAAAAGCGTCAGACCGTACTGTGTTTATCGCCACTCAAACCGTTCTTTTTATGAGTCGTTTAATAGGAGGCAAAGAGGATCGTTGTCGGCTAAGTGGACCTTCTAAAACCGTTAAAATTGCTTGGAAAGTGAGCGAGACAGGTTTTATCTCTTTGTTGAATTTGGCAGCTTTTCTTTCAATAAGTGTTGGGCTTATTAACCTTTTTCCGATTCTACCGCTTGACGGTGGGCATCTTTTATTGCATGTCATTGAGGTCATTACTGGGAGGAAAATATCTGCTAAAATTCAGGGAATCGTTTTTCGTTTAGGTTTTTCCATTCTTCTCCTTTTTATGATCTTTGTCTTTTTTAATGATTATTTTTGTTGGTTTAGCTAATTAAATTATGGAAAACGCTTTATAAATTAAGTAATAATAGCAAAAACAAATTGAAGGTTGTTTACCATGTCTACAAAATGTTGTGGCGTTGTACATTATAATGAGTAATTAAGGAATGAAAAGTCTCGCTGTAAAAAGGTTGTTATGGCAGTTAGCTTTTAAGGCATCATGTCCAAGGAACGAGAGTAAGGTAAAAAAGCCAATGACTACGAATTCAAAGTTTTTAAATGCAGCATCTGTATTGGTGTTAAAGATGGGGATGATTGCCCCAACAACGGTTTTTATGTCAATTGCTGCGGTCGGAGAAATACAAGCGTCTGTAGTCCGCTCTATTGAGGTTCGTGGGAATAAGTTTGTAAGTTCTCAGGCGATTCGAGACAATATGGGGATTAAGGTTGGGCAAGGTGTTTCCAGTGGTGATGTTGATAGTGCTGTGAAGAACCTTTTCGAATTGGGTTTATTTTATGATGTTAAAATAAATCCGGTGGGTGATAAATTGGTTGTATTCGTAAAAGAATATGAGGTTGTCAATCAAATATTGTTTCAAGGAAATAAATCTTTTAAAGACCCAGATCTTAAGCGGTTTATTTCTTTAAAACCGAATGAGCCTTTTAATTCTGCTAAGCTTTCTGCTGATATAAATACAATTCGTGAGGCTTATAAAACTCTTGGTCGTAATAATATCACTGTTAACGTTCAAACGATTAACCTTGGAAAAGGGCGGGTTAATGTGGTATTTAATGTCGTTGAAGGGAAAAAAACAAAGATTGGTGATATCACTTTTAAGGGAAATAATGTCTTTGGAAGTCGCCGTTTGCGTGATGTGATTTCAACAAAAACTTCAGGAATTTTTTCGAAGTTGTTGGGAGGTGATGTTTACAGTGAAGAGCGCCTCGCTGTTGATGAAGAAGCTTTACGTCGCTTTTATTATAACCGTGGTTATGCAGATTTTCGTGTAGTCTCTTCTAAAGCAACTTTTGATGCAGCAAGCAATACGTATAAAATTTCTTTCGTTCTTGATGAGGGTGCGCTCTATAAAATTAGCGATATTCAGGTTGAAAGTGATGTTGATGGAATTGACGTTCAATCTGTGAAAAGGATACTTAAAACCCAGCCAGGTAATGTTTATAGTGCAGAAGATATTGAACAGTCTGTTGCAACTATTAATAACAAAGTTGCTGATTCGGGATATGCTTTTGCTAAAGTTGAACCGCGGGGAAATCGTAATTTAGCAAATCATACAATTTCAATTTTATATAATATTGAACAGGGAACACGTGCTTATATTCAACGTATTGATATACGTGGCAATGAGAAAACGCGTGATTACGTCATTCGCCGTGAGATTGATTTAAACGAAGGAGATGCTTACAATCAAACTTTATTACAGCGGGCAAAACGTCGTCTAGAAAGTTTAGGTTTCTTCAAAGCCGTTAATATTTCAATGGTTCCTACAGATCAATCTGACCAAGTTGTTTTGGTAATAGATGTCGTTGAAGCTTCAACAGGAGATCTCTCTCTTTCTGGAGGGTATACAACAGGGGGAACAAGTCCTGGTATGTCACTTGAAGTTTCTGTTACTGAACGTAATCTTGGGGGACGTGGTCAATATGTTCGTTTAGGATTAGGTGCGGGGCAAGAAAAATCTCGTAATTATAATTTATCATTTGTTGATCCTTATTTCTTAGGGTATCGTTTATCTGCTGGTGTTGATGTTTTTCGTAGTACTTATCGTGCTGATAAAGCCTATGATGTACGGCAGACAGGTGGATCGCTGCGGTTTTCGTTACCTATTAATAATCAATTATCTGCTAATGTAGCTTATTCTTATGTGCAGGAAGAATATGATTTTGGCGGAGAGTATGATTTTGACAAAGAGAGTGACATAATAGAATTATATGGGAAATATTCTGGTGCGATTGTTCAAGCTGCAAAACACAGCCCTTGGAAACGTTCATCAATTAGTTATGGTTTCACCTATAATACGATTGATGATATGAGATCCCCCCATGATGGGTGGTACGTGCATCTGCTTCAGGAATATGCAGGGCTTGGTGGGAGTGCAAAGTTCTTGAAGACCACGGGTAAGGCGATGATGTACAAGACTCTTTCTGACCAGAAGGATATCGTTGGTTTGCTTTCCTTTGGGGGTGGTTATATCCACGGAATGGGCCGAGATGGTGTTCGTATTTTCGATATGTTTAAAGTAAATTCTGATATGATTCGAGGGTTCAAATATAATGGAATAGGTCCGCGTCAGGTTTCCAGTAAGGGTGAGGTTTATTTCTTGGGGGGAACGACATATATGAATGCGACTGCTGAAGTACAGTTCCCTATCCCTGTCGTGCCTGAAGGATTTGGGTTGCGCGGTGCTTTATTTGCGGATATTGCCACGCTTTATGGCAATAATTATAAAGCCGTTTTTAAGGGTGAACCGTCTGTTACCAATACCAAAAGTGCTTGGCGTTCATCTGCAGGTGTGAGTTTGATGTGGGATTCTCCGTTTGGTCCTTTGCGTTTTGATTATGCTTGGCCAATAACGAAGCAGGAAGGTGATCGTTTGCAAAAATTGAACTTTGGTATTTCTACGAAGTTCTGATTTGAGCGATTTTAAGAAGGAAAAACTTGAAGAGAATAGCTTAAGCTGGGAGAGAAAGTGTTTTGATGGCGGATACATTTTTTTTTACGCCGTCCCGACGATTGACAGTTGCAAATGCTGCTGAGTTGACGGGTGCAAAGCTTCTTAATCCAGAGTTTTCTCATAAAGTTATCAATACTCTTTCTTCACTTGAGAGTGCTGTGGAAGGTTCGCTTGTTTTTGTAGAGCATCGGAAGTTTTCTGATGCTTTACTGGACAGTTCTGCTGTTGCTGTTTTGTGTACGAATGAGATTGTTTTTAAAGTTCCCGAAACTATGGCAATTTTGGTGACATCCACACCACAGCGTGACTTTGCTCAGATTGGTCGTATTTTGTTTCCAGATTCTGTCAAGCCAATGCCTTGGTTGGGGCAGAAGGGGATTTCATCGCATGCGCATATTCATCCAACGGCTAAGTTGGCAGATGATGTGTGTATTGAAGCGGGAGCTGTTATTGGTAAAAATGTTGAGATTGGTGCAGGAACTCTCATTTCATCCACAGCTGTTATCGGTGAAAATTGCCGTATTGGATGTGACTGCTATATTGCTCCTAAGGTAACAGTTCAGTGTTCTATAATAGGTGATAAGGTTCAGCTTTATTCTGGTGTTTGCATTGGGCAAGATGGTTTTGGTTATGTTGGGGGCGTTTCTGGAATCGAGAAAATTCCACAGCTTGGTCGCGTTATTATTGAGGATGGTGTAGAAGTTGGTGCGAACACGACAATTGATCGTGGAACATTTCAAGATACTGTTATTGGTGAAGGAAGCAAGATTGATAATCTTGTACAAATTGCCCACAATGTAAAAATTGGCCGCTATTGTCTTATTGCCGCTCAATGTGGCATTGCGGGAAGTACATCTATAGGGGATATGTCTCAGCTTGGCGGAAGTGTGGGAGTAGCTGATCACATCATAATAGGTAAATCTGTTCAGATTGCTGCTCGTAGTGGTGTTATGAATGACATTCCGGATGGCGAAAAATGGGGAGGTAGTCCAGCGCGACCATTTAAACAATGGTTTCGTGAAGTAGCGGCGTTGCGCAGTATGGGAAAAGTTAAAAAGGAGAAACGCTGATATGATCAGCAATGAAAAAACTAAAAACTTAGAGGCTGTCGATATTGAAAAGCTATTATCAATATTACCGCACCGTTATCCATTTTTATTAATTGATCGTATCGTTGATATTGATGGTGAACAAGAAGCGATTGGTATTAAAAATATAACGATTAACGAGCCACATTTTACGGGACATTTTCCCTCAAAGCCTGTTATGCCTGGAGTTTTGATTTTAGAAGCTATGGCACAAACGGCAGGAGCAATAGCACTTTTAAATTTAGGCAATAAGCAAACAAATTTAGTTTACCTTATGACGGTTGATAATGCGAAATTTCGTAAGCCGGTTATGCCTGGTGATCAGCTCAAGATTCATGTTCAGCTTTTGAAAAAAAGATCTGGTATGAGACGTTTTTCATGTGTTGCAAAAGTAGAAGATGTCCGCGTCGCTGAAGCAGAAATTGCAGCAATGATTGTCGAAGAAGAATAAACGATATTTGATGGGAATTTAAAAATGTCCGGTACAAAAATCCATCCAACTGCTCTTGTGGAGAAGGGAGCGCAGCTTGGTGAGAATGTACGCGTTGGACCATTTTGCCATATTAGTTCAGAGGCTGTTATTGGTGATGAATGTAGTTTGACAAGTCATGTTGTAATAATGGGAAAGACAACGTTAGGAGCCAAGAGTAAAGTATTTTCTCATGCCGTTTTGGGGGCAGATCCGCAAAATAATAAACATAAAGGAGGGGCTACAACTCTTTTTATTGGTAAGAATTGTACGATTCGTGAAGGTGTAACAATGCATAGGGGGTCCGATTCGAGTGTAGGAATGACAGTTGTTGGTGATAATTGCCAATTTTTTTGTTATGCGCATATCGCTCACGATTGTTATGTAGGCAATCATGTAACATTTGCCAATAACGCAATGATTGCTGGTCATGTTACTATTGGTGATTATGTGATTATTGGTGGTGGTGCTGCTGTTCATCAATTTGTTCGTGTTGGACATCATGCATTTATCGGCGGCGTATCTGCACTGGTTGGTGATCTGATACCTTATGGAACAGCTGTTGGTGTGCAGGCAAAACTTGCTGGACTCAATATTATTGGCATGAAGCGTGCAGGACTTGAGCGTCAAGATATTCATGCACTCCGTCATGCGGTTGCTATGCTTTTTGATCATAGCAAACCATTTAAAGAGCGTGTCAGTGATGTTGCTTCTTTCTATTCTTCTTCTCAGTCTGTTTCTGAAGTTGTTAATTTTATTAAAGAAGAAGGAAAGCGTTTTTATTGTACACCAAAATTTGAAGGTGTTAGAATAAAAGAACATAAGGATTAAAAATGCCTATTTGGGGAGCCAGAAGTTTTCTTTCCGGCCGTACTGCTATTATAGCAGGAAATGGTGTTCTACCGATTACTGTTGCGCAGACTCTTGAGAAGAATGGAGAAAATCCTTTTCTTGTGCTTTTGCATGGTGAGGCAGATTCTGTTCTTTATCGCTATGAGCATTGCGAGCTATCAATTGTAGAGTTAGCACGACTCGTTAAAATTTTAAAAGAGGCTGGTGTATATAATGTTGTTTTGGCAGGTGGTGTAAAAAAGCGTCCACTTCTTAAACAATTGCGACTGGACTGGACAACATTTTTAGCTCTTCCTAAGTTAATCGGAGCTTTGAAGAGGGGAGACGATGCATTATTAAAAGCTTTTATACGAGTTATTGAAGCACATGGTTTTTGTGTTATCGGTGCTCACGAAATAGTCCCAGATCTTTTAGCTCCCATAGAATTTAATTTAACAGTACGGCGCGCTACTCCAAAAGAGAAAAAAGATATTTTTTTAGCAGTAGAAGCAGCAAAGCTTTTAGGTCAATTAGATATCGGGCAAGCCGTTGTCGTTGTCCAAGGAAGGGTGGTTGCTCTAGAGGGCGCTGAGGGAACTGATAATATGTTGTGGCGTGTTTGTGAAATGCGAGAAAGAGGGCAAATTCCCCTTAAAGGTGGCATTCTTGTAAAATGCGCAAAACCACAACAGGATAATCGCGTTGATTTGCCATCAATTGGGCCCGCGACAATAATGAATATTGCAAAGAGTGGTTTATCTGGTGTTGCGGTGGAGGCAAATAGAAGTCTAATATTATCAGTGAAAACAACAATAGAAAAAGCCAACAAATATTCTTTATTTATAGAGACATTTGAAAAGTTTGGTCATGAATAATTGTTTCTTAAAGATTGCAGTGGTTTCAGGTGAGGAATCTGGTGATTTACTTGGGGCCGATCTAATTTCTTGTTTATCACAACAGATAGGATGCAATATTCATTTGATTGGTGTTGGGGGGAGCCATTTAAAGGCATTAGGCTTAAAAAGCTTTTTTGATTCCCATGATATTGCTTTAATAGGTTTAAAGGAGGTGTTGAAAAAACTACCATTGTTGTTGCTACATATTCGCAATTTATCCAAATTTATTGCACAAGAACAACCTGATTGTTTAATTATTATTGATAGTCCTGATTTCACGCATCGTATTGCAAAAAAGGTACGTGCTTTAGCGCCTTCTATTCCTATCATTAAATATATTGCACCGACCGTTTGGGCATGGAGGCCAGAGCGTGCGAAAGCTATGTGTGGATTTGTTGATCATGTTTTAGCGGTTTTTCCTTTTGAAGAAAAGATTATGCAAGATTTGGGAGGCCCTGCCACGACTTATGTTGGACATCGTCTTTTGACATATCCTCCCCTTTTGAGAGTTCAGTCAGAAAAAAAAAGCCAATTAGAACACAGAAATTTGATCGATACACAAACATTATCGCCTACATTAGTTATTTTGCCAGGATCACGCAATTCAGAAATTCGTTCCTTAATGCCTATTTTTCGAGAAACAGTAGAGATTCTTGTACAACGTATTCCTCATTTACGTATTATTTTACCAACCTTACCTCATTTGGTAGATAGAATCTGGGACTTTGTGCAGGGCTGGAAAAGCAAGATAGAAATTGTAGTTGGTGAAGATGAAAAATGGCGTGCTTTTGCACAAGC
The DNA here is from genome assembly GCF_042197445.1 of Bartonella sp. AA1HLJMS. NCBI lineage: Bacteria > Pseudomonadati > Pseudomonadota > Alphaproteobacteria > Hyphomicrobiales > Bartonellaceae > Bartonella > Bartonella sp. AA1HLJMS. Next base: position 37,442 of record NZ_JBHIRW010000007.1, read on the forward strand.
AGATGTTGCTCTTGCTGCACATGGAACTGTTTCACTTGAATTAGCCTTAGCAAAAGTTCCTATGGTTCTTTGCTATAAACTTGATTTCTTTTCTAAAATATTTATTTTTCCTAAAATGATGTTATGGAGTGCTGCTCTTCCAAATATTATTTCTGATAAGCCTATTGTTTCGGAATATTTGAATGAATTAATCCGTCCTGGCATGTTAGCAAGACAGGTAGAACAACTTTTGGCTAATCCTTTATTGCGACAGGCACAACTTGATTCCTTTGAGATGGTAGAACAGAAAATGAAAACTGAAGTACCATCGGGGGTTGTTGGCGCACAAACAATTATCACTCTTTTAAAAAGCAGGAATAAAATTGTATAAATAAAGCAATATTTTAATGATTAATATTTAATTTTAGCAAGAAAATTACAAGCACGTTGGCTTTTAGGATTGGTAAAAAATTCTTCAGAGGCTGTATCTTCAACAATTTTTCCATTTTCTAGAAAGAGTATTCTTTCTGAGACTTTACGTGCGAAGCCCATTTCATGGGTAACACAAAGCATTGTGATCCCTGTATCGGCCAATCGAGCCATCACTTCCAAAACTTCTCCCACACTTTCTGGATCAAGGGCAGAGGTTGGTTCATCAAAAAGCATGACTTCGGGTTCCATACAAAGTGCACGGGCAATCGCAACACGTTGTTGTTGCCCACCAGAAAGTTGTAAAGGATATTTTTCACAGTGTTTTTCAATACCAACATGCGTTAAGTAACGAATTGCCCGTTCTTTTGCTTGTTGTTTGGAAAGGCCCTGAACTGTCATAGGTGCTAAAATACAATTTTGTATAACGCTCATGTGGGGAAATAAATTAAAGTTCTGAAAGACCATTCCTATCTTACGAAGAACATTTTTTTGCTGTTGTATAGGTGCAGTATGGATATCAACGTTATGGATACAGATTGAACCTTTTTGTGCTTGTTCTAATTGATTAATACAACGAATTAACGTTGATTTTCCTGATCCGGATGGTCCACAAATAACGATATGTTCACCAGCTTGAACATTAAAGTTGATATCATGTAGGACCTGAAAGTTTCCATACCATTTATTTAGATTTCGAATAGAGATCACTGGTTTTTTACTGGGAGAGATCGATTTATTATTTTTCAAATTCATCTTATTTTATTCTTTCATTGATGAAGAACTTGATTAATTTAACATTTTGGTTTGGTAAAGTTTTTTATGATCATTTTATTTACCGTAAATGTCGAGTGAGGCGCTGCTCGATAAAAACAATAAAACGATGAATGAGTTCAACGATAAAGAGATAGATAAGAGCAGCCCAAACGTAAACTTGAAAATCGAAAGTCCGTGAATAAGCGAGTTTAGCAACCCCCATTAAATCATAAACAGTAATAAGTGAGGCAACAGCACTGGATTTAATCATTAAAATCAACTCATTTCCTAGGGGGCGTAATGCTACAATCATTGCTTGTGGAAGAATAACTCTAAAAAATGTGACAGAGTTGCTTAAACCTAAAGCTTTTGATGCTTCGCGTTGTCCAGTTGTTACGGATAGAAAACTTCCTTTAAAGATCTCAGATTGGTAGGCAGCAGAATTGAGTGTAAAAATAAAAAGACAACAATACCACGCGTTTTGAAAAAACCACCATAGCCCCACCTGTTGCCAAAAACTGTTCATTGAACCAAGCCCATAATAAAAAAGAAAGAGTTGAGCTAATAAAGGAGAGCCGCGGAAAAAATAGACATAAGCATTTGCAAAATATTGTAAAAATGTATTCTTTGATAGACGTGCAAAAGCGATAATCATACCCAAAAAAAGACCTAGAGAACAAGAAATAGAAACAAGCTCAACAGTAATAATAAAGCCATTAATAAATTTTGGTCCATAATGGCTTAAAAGATCAGGATTAAAAAGGAAATAAAGCCACTCAGGAATCATTGACCTAGCACCTTTTTATAGCCTATTTGAGTGTATGTTTCCAAATGGCGTAAGATTGCAGTAAAAAACGCTGAAAATAACAAATAGAGTAAGCATGCTATAAAATAAAATAGCATGGGTTTATTGGTAGCAGCGACAGCTAAATTCGTTTGTCGCATGAGGTCAACAAGCGCGATTGTAGAAACAAGGGATGTATCTTTCAGTAAAGTAAGCCAATTATTAGAAAGTCCTGGTAAGGCATTTCGGATGAGCTGAGGAAAGACAATACGAAAAAATGTGGTTGTTCGCGAAAGACCTAAAGCTTTAGCCGCTTCATATTGACCTTTATCAAAAATATTAAATGCTCCAAGCCAAACTTCACAAGAAAAAGCTGCAAGAACCATACTAAGAGCAAGAACACCAGCAACAAAAGCATTGATACTGAACATGATTTCAAAATTAAAATAGTCAAATAAATTTTGAATAAGGCTTTGTAATCCGTAGTAAACTAAAAACAGAGTTAAAAGCTCTGGTAATCCACGAAACACCGTTGAAAAGAGACGTGCTAGAGCTTTAGCTATCTTAATATTGGATCGAATCATTACTGCATTGAGAAGTCCTAGAGGAAATCCTAGAAGGCCACAACATAACGCCAATGACAATGTCATTCCTGCACTGGAAAGTATAACCGCTCCCCATCCCCCATTGCTAAATGATAGCAATGCTAAATTTTCAATCATTCTTGTGTTCCTCATGAAAGAGTTAGATAATATTTTTTAGCAATAACCAACGGGTTTCATTTAAATATCATATTGATATTTAATAAACATCACTTGTAAAATATTTTCTCATAATTTTCTCATAAGTTCCATCCAAACGAATTTCTTTTAGCGCCTCATTGAGCTTATTTTTAAGATCATTATTATTTTGACGGACTGCAATTGCAACAGGAAATCTTGTTTCTTCTAGAGTTCCTAGGAGGGAACAGCAATCTTTTCCTTCATTTTTAAGCCAATTTAATGCTTGTAATTTATCAACAATAATCACATCAAGTCGATGATTTAAAAGATCACGATTCACTTCGATTGTGGAAGGATAGAGTTTTATTTTCACCTCTTCAGAGGCAAAATGATCTTCTGCATAGAAAGCTTGTGTTGTATTGGATTGCACACCAAGATTTTTACCTCTAAAATCTTTTGTCGAGATTTCTTTAATTCCCGAAGCTTTGGTAACAATAACAGCCAGTGCTGTATCGTAGTAAGGATCTGTGAAGTCAATTTTTTGTAAGCGATCTTGTGTGAGAGAGAGGGAAGCAATGATAGCATCATATTTTTTTGCAATAAGTCCGGGGATCATTCCCTCGAAGTCTTGTGTGACAATAGTACATTCAATATTCATTTTTTTACAAAGTGCGTAAGATATATCAATATCAAATCCTTGCAGTTTGTTATTTGAGTCAATATAACTAAAGGGAGGATAGGTGCCTTCACTCGCAATTTTTAATGTTTTCGCATCAGCCAATTGGGTGAATAGTGCAGCGCTTATTATAAGAGCTCCAGCTAATAGTTTCATGATGTTCTCCTATTGGATAAGCGGGCAATATGAAATCATTATGTTTTTATAATCTGTAAGCTTTTTGGGAGCAATTCAAAAATTTATTGATGTTTATTTTAGATCATTATGTTGGACATTATTGATAAAAAAAGAATAAATATCTTATTGCTTGTATGATAGCTTAATTTTCACGAAATATTTGATTTGAATCATTTCATGAGTCAAAACTGCGGATTTTTTTTGAAAATAAGGCTATTAAATTTGAACATAAAGAAAAAATTAGATTTTGATACGATAAAAATACAACCTTATTGTTGTCATTAGATTCTACAAAATGTTTAGCTCTCAAGGAGCAATTAAAAGTTATTTTGATAAATGTAAATTTTCTTATAAAAAAGCCGAATTTCTAATTATATCTGCATGTCCAATAAAGATTTAAAAAATACTCCTTAAATATACAGATTGAGTTTTAATTCATAGTGCTATCTAATTGATATCGAAAGTAAAATATTTTCTCATAATTTTCTCATAGGTTCCATCGGCGCGGATTTCTTCTATTGCTTTATTAAAACTATTTTTAAGATCATTATTATTTTGACGGAGTGCAATTGCAATAGGAAAATTTGTTTCTTCTAGAGTTCCCAAGAGGTGACAGCAGTCTTTTCCTTCATTTTCAAGCCAATTTAATGCTTTTAATTTATCAAAGATGATGATATCAAGCCGATGGCTTAAAAGATCACGATTAACTTCTGTTGCTGTAGGATAAAGTTTGATATTAACTCCTTCAGAGGCATAATGATCTTCCGCATATGCAGCTTGTGTTGTATTTGATTGTACACCAAGGTTTTTACCTCTAAAGGCTTGTGTTGAGATTTCTTTAATTTCCGAACTTTTGGTAACGATAACAGCGAGTGCTGTGTTGTAGTAAGGATCTGTAAAATCAATTTTTTGTAAGCGCTCTTTTGTAGGAGAAAGGGAAGAAACGATAGCATCATATTTTTTGGCAAGAAGACCGGGAATCATCCCCTCAAAGTCTTGTGTGACAATAGTACATTCAACATTCATTTTTTTACAAAGCGCATAAGATATATCAATATCAAACCCTTGCAGTTTGTTATTTGAGTCAATATAACTAAATGGCGGATAAGAAGCATCGCTTGCAATTTTCAGCGTTTGAGAATTGGCCGATAGGGTAAACAGTGTCGCGCTTATTATAAGAGCTCCTACTAATAATTTCATTATGTTCTCCTATTAGATAAGCTGGCAAATATGAAACCATCATGAATTTTTATAATCTGTAAGCTCTTTTGGAGCAATGTAAAAAATTTATCTGTGTTCATTTTGCTATCATTATGCTGAATATCATTATCAAAAAAATAAATTCTTTTTATCAAGTATAGGAATAAAAAATATAGGAAAGAAGGTCACCTCTTATTGATTATAGGGTGATTTTTAATAATTTTATTTAAAAATCAATAATTTATCTTTAAAAGAAAAACTATCAACTTAAATACAAAGAAAATTTCAGCTTTTAACAGAACAAAATGTAAAAGTGTTTTTATTCTAATTAGAGAAGCACTTAATGTAAGCTTTTTGCAATTTTATCTGAAGAAGATAGAAAGAAAAATTCTGACATTGCTAGATTTTAATATGTAATAAGGCTTTTAAACATGGGGGAATGATAGGGAATACATTTTCATTAAAGATAATGAGGATTATAAGGTAAACTTTTCAATTTCTTTTTGCTAAATGTTTGGCTAATTCGCAGAAGAGTATTCTCAATTTCTTTACAGAGCTAAAACTTAGAATTTTTTAGTAAATTTTTATGATGATGTTATCTCTGTAGAAAGAGTTTTAAAATCACGTTTTATAAAAATTCTTAAAGGATGTTTTTTGATTACTCTCAATAAAGCTTCAGTAAATTGAAGCTTTATTGATTTCTTTTTTTAATTTGCACGTTCATCTATAGGAACATAGTCACGCATAGCATAGCCAGTGTAGAGTTGTCGAGGACGACCAATTTTTTGTGCAGGGTCTTCAATCATTTCTTTCCATTGTGCCACCCACCCGACACTGCGCGCCAATGCAAAAAGGACAGTAAACATTTCAGTTGGAAAACCTAGAGCTTTTAATGTAATGCCGGAATAGAAATCAACATTGGGATAAAGCTTTTTCTCAATAAAATATTCATCACTTAAGGCAATTTTTTCAAGCTCTATTGCAATATCAAGAAGAGGGTCATCTTGAATGTTGAGTTCTTTTAAAACTTCATGACAGGTTTTTTGCATGATTTTTGCACGTGGATCATAATTTTTATAGACACGGTGCCCAAAGCCCATAAGGCGGAAAGGATCATTTTTATCTTTTGCACGTGCAATAAATTCAGGAATTCTTTTAATAGAACCTATTTCTTGTAGCATTTTTAGGCATGCTTCATTGGCACCACCATGTGCTGGTCCCCAAAGGCATGCAACACCTGCTGCAATACAGGCAAACGGATTAGCACCTGAGGATCCAGCAAGACGTACCGTAGATGTAGAAGCATTTTGTTCATGATCTGCATGAAGGGTAAATATTTGATCCATCGCCCGAGCAAGCACAGGGTTTGTTTTATATTCTTCACAAGGAACAGCAAAACACATATGGAGGAAATTTGCAGCATAACTAAGATCATTACGTGGATAAACAAATGCTTGTCCAATACTGTATTTATAGGCCATAGCAGCAAGCGTTGGAACTTTTGAGATAAGACGAACAGAAGCAATCATTCTCTGGTGAGGATCTGTAATATCAATAGAGTCGTGATAGAACGCAGACATAGCGCCAAGGCAGGCAACCATGACGGCCATAGGATGAGAATCACGACGGAAGCCATGGAAGAAGCGTGCAAATTGTTCGTGGACCATGGTATGCTGCATAATACATCGATCAAATTCATTTTTTTCTTGCTGTGTTGGGAGTTCACCATAAAGTAAAAGATAACAACTTTCGAGAAAGTCTCCTTTTTCAGCCAATTGATCAATAGGATAACCACGATAAAGCAATATGCCTTTATCACCATCGATATAAGTAATTTTTGATTCACAAGAAGCTGTTGAAGTAAAACCAGGATCATAAGTAAAAATATCGGTTTTTTTATAGAGAGAAGCAATTTCAATGACTTCAGGTCCACTCGTGCCTTTACGCAAGGGAAGCTCTACTTTTTTATCATTCACAATAATATATGCGTTATTCTCAGACATTCGGTATTCCTTTCAGATCCTTCACTTCTAAAAATTAAGACTCTGCTTCATCAGAGTGGGGGATGTATAACTGAAGCTTTTCTTACTTATTTAAGGGTAGATTGCCTCTAAAAGTGAGTACATGCAATCTAAAAATATTTCCTTATTGATCATTATTACTCAATAAGAAATGTATTTCAATGATATAACATAAAAAACTCTTTTAGGGCACGTTGAGATATCTGTATAGACCCTTATTTGAGGAAATATACTCAGTGTCCATCATGGGTATATTGTTGTGATAAGTTGGTCCTTGATGCGATGAAGGGATTCATTGCGTCCTAATAAAATAAGAACATCCAAAACACCTGGTGATGTTGCACATCCTGTAAGAGCTGCGCGAAGTGGTTGGGCGATAGATCCAAATTTGAGATTCTGTGTTTGGACAAAAGAGCGAAGTGTTTCATCTAGAGTTTTTGTATCCCAAGAGGGGCACGCTTTCAGAGCAAGATAAAGATCGTTTAAAATGGTTCGTCCATTTTTATCTAAGAGCATTTGAGCTTTTTCATCAAGTTGTAAAGGTCGTTGCGTAAAAATGAAGGAGGCATTGTCAATCAGTTCGCACAGTGTTTTTGAACGTTCTTTCAAATGCGGGATTGCTTTTAAAAATTGAACACGGCGTTTTTCATCAAGTCTTTCAATAATTTGTGCTCCCCTATCGGTTTCTGGTAGAATATTAAGAGCGGCATCAAAAAGTTCTTGATCATTACTCATACGCATATAGTGTCCGTTGATGGAATCGAGCTTTTTGAGATCAAAACGAGCAGCACCTTTGTTAATATCCTCAATATCAAACCAAGAAATCATATCTTTAAGGGACATCAGTTCGTCATCACCATGACTCCAACCTAAACGGACAAGGTAATTGCGCAAAGCAGCAGGAAGATATCCCATTGTTCGGTAGGCATCAACACCGAGCGCACCATGTCGCTTTGATAATTTTGCACCGTTTTCACCATGGATAAGAGGAATATGGGCCATAACAGGAATGTCCCATCCCATTGCTTTAAAGATAATCGTTTGTCGGGCTGCGTTGGTAAGATGATCGTCACCACGTATAATATGTGTGATGCCCATATCATGATCATCAACGACAACAGCATGCATATAGGTAGGCGAACCATCAGAACGCAAAATAATGAAGTCATCGAGATCTTTATTAGGAAAACGGACATCACCTTGAACAAGATCATGTACAATCGTTTCTCCATCTTGAGGGGCTTTGATGCGAATAACAGGCTTAACATCTTTAGGAGCTTCAGAACTATCACGGTCACGCCAACGTCCATCATAACGTGGTGGGCGCCCTTCTGAACGGGCTTTTTCACGCATTTCAGCTAACTCCTCAGGTGAAGCATAACAATAATATGCTTTGCCATTCTTGACCAACTGTTCAGCGATTTGGCGGTGACGTTCTGCACGTTCGAATTGCGAAATAGGGGCGCCATCATAACTAAGACCCATCCAGTGCAAGCCATCTATAATGGCTTTTACAGCTGCTTCTGTTGAACGCTCTCGGTCTGTATCTTCAATTCGTAAAAGCATTTTTCCACCGGTATGTTTTGCATAAAGCCAATTAAAAAGAGCAGTACGAGCACCACCAATGTGAAGGAAGCCAGTGGGTGAAGGGGCAAAACGAGTAATAACAGACACGAATATTTTCCTTTAAACTAAGATATTACTTATGGAATTTTATAGAAAAGTCATGTTAGCATAAGTGATGGGGCGTGCAATAGCCGTATTGCGAGTTAAAGTGGGGACTGATGTTTTATAAAAGTAAAGAGGGTTTATCCGAAAAATCTGTTACAGAAAGAAAAAAGCCATGTCAGATAGGGCAGAGTGTTTTTTCTAGGTATGATGATGCAAAGAACAGTAGCTATAATCAACAAAAACTTTTTTTATTGACACTCTTAAAAGAAGTAATCATTTTTTTTCGCAAATGGTTAGAAGATTGTATTAATAAAGAAGTTTCTTTTGGTATCCTTTTTTCGCTGATTTTAGTCTTTTTTGCCCTAGGAATCATTTTCTATTTTCATTTAGAGTGGGAACCGAGTTGGGGACAATTGGGGGCGTTGGTCAGTATTTTTCTGGGAATATTCTATGTAGCACGTTTTTATCGAAAAATATCGATTCCCGTGGGGTTTCTGTTTTGTATTATATTGGGTGCTTTAGCGGCAAAAATAGAAACGTGGCGTATTGCAACACCCATGCTAAGCAGTGACATTGTCACTACATTGACGGGAAGAATTGTTTCTATTGAGTCAGGTGCCAAAGGAGGATTTCGTTTAGTTTTGGATATTTTGAATACAGAAAATCCCGTATTACGCCATAGTCTTCATCGTGTTCGTTTATCGGCAAGATATTTGCCATCTGGCTTAGCGATTGGTGATGGATTGCATGGAAAAGTTAAGATTCGTGCATTCTCTGGGCCGGTGCGTCCAGGAGGCTACGATTTTAGTTTTCATAATTATTTTAAAAGAATTGGAGCACAAGGCGTTTATTTAGGAAAACCAAGAAAAATATCCGTTTCGCAGCCTGATGGAATATTCGCTATCATTCTACAGAAAATTGAAAATTTACGCACGAAGATGACACAAAGAATCCGTATAGCCCTTGAAGGAGAAAAGGGGAGTGTTGCAGCTGCCCTCATAACAGGGCAGCGTGCTGGTATTTCAAATGAGACAAATGAAGCATTACGTACAGCTGGATTAGCTCATATTTTATCAATATCAGGTTTACATATGGCGTTGTTAAGCGGCATAGTTCTTTTGAGTATCCGTAGTTTTTTAGCATTTTTTCCAGTTTTTTCTTCCTATTATTCCAGTAAAAAATTTGCTGCTATCGTTGCTTTTATGATAACAGCTTTTTATTTGTTATTGTCGGGCTTAGCAATATCAGCGCAAAGAAGTTTTGTGATGATTGCTGTTATGTTGGTTGCTATATTGTGTAATCGCTCTGCTATAACAATGCGTAATTTTTCCATTGCAGGGTTGATAACTCTAGCGATGACACCCCATGAAATATTAGGTCCTAGCTTTCAAATGTCTTTTTCTGCGACTGCTGCTTTGATCGCTTTTTTTGATTGGTGGAGTGGAAGGTCATTTTTTCTTAAAAGAAAAACAACTCCCTCTTATGTTGGAGGAGGAGTGATAAATTTTGTTTTCTTATCGATGCTTTCAACATGTGCTTCTTCCTTTGTTGCAGGGAGTGCAAGTGGAATTTATGCTGCTTATCATTTTTCTAATATGGCATCGTTGAGCATTATCAGTAATGCTTTTGCTTTGCCTGTCATCTCAATTTTTGTCATTCCCTTTGGATTAATCGCAGTTCTTGCAATGTTAGGAGGATTCGAATGGCTTCCTCTTCAAATTATGGGTTTTGGAGTTGATCTTGTAATAAAGATTGCACATGCTATCAAGGCTATTTCTCCTGATTTGAATCCTGGTTTTATGCCGTTATCAGCGTTAGTTTTATTGAGTATAGGCTTGGTTGGACTGACTTTTTGCAAAACACCCATCCGGCTCTTTTTTAGTTTGTTTATTTTGGCAGGTATTTCTATTTGTGTATTGCATTCACCTGTACAACTGATTATAGCAGATAATATGCGCCTCGTGGGCGTTATTCATGATAAAAAATTATATATTGATCGTTACCATATTTCTAAGTTCACGACATCCATATGGAAAAAGTCATTTCGTGTGAATGAAACGATTAAACCAACAAAATATGGTCCTTCGTTGCACGGACAATTTATTTGTGATTATCATGTATGTACATCTTTATTGGATAATGGATTAAAAGTGATCGTTTTACAGAGAGAAACAGATCAATGTGTAGAGGCAGATATTCTCATTCAGACATTTGTGATGCATAATCCAACTTGTTACAAGAAGGCAAAAATAGTATTTATACCTCAACAATTGTTATCACGAGGAAGCGTTATGATGACCAAAGGTGGAGATATTATTTGGTCTTCGCTAGGGTTTCATAGACCATGGAATATGCACAGACAGCATTCATAAAAACATATAATCAGTCATATTTTGCTTCACATTTGGATAATGACAAAACAAAAAATAACAGAAGACTTTTCTCATAATATTTTACGGTATTTAAATTGGTAAGTTTATCAACGTTATTGAAATGAGATAATAATCTACAGTTTTCTAGAAATGGATGATTTTTTATATCTGATCATTTTAATTTTTTCAAAAAAATTGATATGTGCATCTTTGTGCATCCTATTGATAGCACAAAATAAATCAAAAATTCTTATTGAATGAGAAAAATGCTAACAAATATTCTCAAAGAAATAAAAAAGATAATTGTTGATTATTCTATTTTATTCTTATCATATATTTCTATAACGAGTAACATCTCTTCAAGCAAGAGATGATGGTCAATTTAAATAGATTGCGTCAAGAGGTTATCTTTTATTATCATTATTATCGGTGGTAATAGGGGTGATAAATGCTGCTTATACGGATAGAAGGCAAAGTCATTCATGAATGTTCAGCAGTTAAAAAAAATGGCAGCTATTAAAGCGCTTGAGTTTGTTGAAGATGGTATGCGGCTTGGTATCGGATCTGGTTCGACAGTCAATGAATTTATTCGTCTTCTAGGTGAGCGTGTTGCGGATGGTTTGCGGGTGACTGGTGTTGCTACTTCAAAATATTCTGAACAACTCTGTCATAAGTTTGGAGTGCCTGTTAGCACTTTAGAACAAATACCTGAGCTGGATCTTGATATTGACGGAGCAGATGAAATTGGTCCTGAGATGATGCTCATTAAAGGGGGAGGGGGAGCATTGTTGTATGAAAAAATTGTAGCGTCGGCATCTCGTGCAATGCTTGTCATTGCGGATGAAACAAAGGTGGTAAAAAGACTTGGTGCTTTTGCACTACCAATTGAAGTTAATCCATTTGGTATCCACACAACATGCAGAGCCATTGAAAAAGTCGCTGATGATTTAGGGCTTTCTGGAAAAATTGCATTGCGAATGAATGGAAAAAATCCTTTTGAAACAGATGGTGGCCATTTTATTCTTGATGCATTTTGGGGCTGCATTTTGCAACCAAAACCATTATCAGATGCACTTCTTGCTATTCCTGGTGTTGTTGAGCATGGCCTTTTTTTGGGGTTGGCTTCACGTGCAATTGTCGCTATGGCTGATGGTCAAATAAAAGTTTTAGAACCGTTTGATTTTTAGAAAAGGCATTTACATGATGATATGTTAGCACAGTAAAAAAGGGTCTTAAAGATTTTAGGTAGAATAACGAATTAAAATTATAATTAGCGATCGGGGTAATCATTAAATGAAAATAATATTTTCTTTTCAGCGTTTTGTCGTATATTTTAGTGCAATTGCTATTTTTGTTGTGAATGTTGGCATGGCTTATGCACAAGGTGTGAGTGATCAACATTTAGATTCAGCGCGAAAGGCAATCAGAGCTATTCATGCAACGGATCAATTTGATAGCTTTTTACCAAATGCGGTCCATGATTTCAAAAATGAACTGATTAGCGATGATCCGAATTTGGCAACAGCTATTTCTGATATTGTTGATAAGCAGGCGCTTGCTTTAATTAAAAGGCGCTCTGATCTAGAAAAAGAGATTGCTCATGTATATGCAAAATATTTTACTCAAAAAGAGCTTGATGCGATAACAACATTTTATAATTCTGATACCGGTAAAAAGTTTTTGACAGAAGTCCCCAATATTGCACGTGATTCTTATTCAGCATTTGATATATGGCGTACTGCTCTTATGCGGGATCTTGTAGAAAATGTGAAAAAAGAGATGTCTGAAACACTTAATTTGAATAATTCTACTATGCCTACAAATATGCCTATAAAATCAGAATCTTCAGAAAATAAAAAATAGCTTGATCGATATCATGACAACAATGGGCAATTTCTAATTTTTTTAATAGCGGCGGTTTTCCCGCCGTTTTAAATATTTTAATGAGAATAAGTCTTTTTAGAATACTGCTTTATAAAAAAGGCTTCTTCAAAAGAAAAAAAGACTTTCATTTGATAATAAAAGATCTTAGCCTACTCTTGCAGATGTATAAGAAGGAATAATTCGTGGGCTCTTTTGACTTTGATTTATTTGTTATTGGAAGTGGTTCTGGTGGAGTGCGTGCAGCACGGCTTGCTGGAGGTCTTGGCAAGCGGGTCGCTATAGCAGAGGAATATCGTATAGGGGGCACTTGTGTTATTCGTGGTTGCGTTCCCAAAAAACTTTATGTTTATGCATCACAATATGTAAAAGAATTTAAGAAAAGTGTTGGTTTTGGGTGGGAATATGCGGATCCAATTTTTAGCTGGGAAAAGTTGGTTGCAGCTAAAAATAAAGAAATATCAAGGTTAGAAGGGTTGTATCGTAAGGGATTAGAAAATAACAATGTGCATATTTATGAAAGTCGTGCTACTTTTATAGATGATCACACATTAGAGCTTTCTGCCACGGGTGAGCGGGTAAGTGCAGAAAAAATTTTGATTGCAACAGGGGCAAAACTTGCACCAAATACGTCCATAGAAGGCGGTGAATTTTGCCTTACTTCTAATGAGATTTTTGACCTTAATCAACTCCCAAAATCAATAGTGATTGTTGGTGGAGGGTATATTGGTGTTGAATTTGCTAATATTTTTCATGAATTAGGTGTAAAAACAACACTCCTTCATCGTGGTGATTTAATCCTTCGTAATTTTGATCATGATTTGCGGCAATTGCTCAGCGATGCAATGATTGAAAAAGGGATTTCTATTCTCTATGGCATAACAATTTCTAAAGTGCAGGCTGCAGAAAATTGTTATGAAGTTGTTTTATCAAATGGGAAAATAATCAGAGCCGATCAGATTATGTTGGCTACGGGGCGTGTACCAAATACAACGGGTTTAAGACTTGAGCGGGCAGGTGTTAAGGTGAATGAATTTGGTGCAGTTGTTGTTGATGAGAAAATGACAACAAATATCCCCCATATTTGGGCTGTTGGTGATGTAACAGGTCATATTCAATTAACACCCGTTGCGATTCATGATGCAATGTGTTTTGTTAAGGCAGCATTTGAAAATATTCCAACAACACCTGATTATGATTTAATTACAACAGCAGTTTTTTCACAGCCAGAGATTGGAACGGTTGGTCTTTCAGAAGAGGAGGCGGTAAAGCGTTATAAGCGTCTTGAAATTTATCGTACAGTTTTTCGTCCTATGCGTAATATTCTTTCTGGTAGTTCAGAGAAAATGCTTATGAAACTCATTGTTGATGGTGAAAGCCGTATTGTTGTGGGCGCTCATATTTTAGGGGAAAATGCTGGTGAGATGGCTCAGCTTATAGGGATATCTCTCAAGGGTAAGCTGACGAAGGATATCTTTGATGAGACGATGGCAGTGCATCCAACGATGGCAGAAGAATTGGTAACGATGTATAAACCAAGTTATATATATGAAAATGGGAAGAAAATAGAAAGTTAAACAGCATATATTGCGGTAAAAAGCTTTTGGTATGCTAATCTGTAAGATTAATCTTTAGAGAGAGTGTAATGATAAAAGAATGGGCGCCTGACACTTGGAGAACAAGGCCAATTAAACAAGTTCCGACTTATCCGGATAAGTCTATGTTAGAAGATGTTGAGCGAAAACTGAGACGGTATCCTCCTTTAGTTTTTGCCGGTGAAGCACGTGATTTAAAAAATGAATTAGCAGCCGTTGCGAAAGGCCAAGCTTTTTTATTGCAAGGTGGTGATTGTGCCGAAAGCTTTGCAGAACATGAAGCTGATAATATTCGTGATTTTTTTCGTGTATTTTTGCAAATGGCGATTGTTTTGACTTTTGGTAGTTCTAAACCGGTTGTTAAAATTGGTCGTATTGCTGGTCAATTTGCAAAGCCTCGCTCTTCTGATATTGAAAGAAAAGAGGGAGTTGAATTTCCTGCTTATCGTGGGGATATTATTAATGGCATTGAATTTGAAGCCGGTTCTCGTGTTCCAGATCCGCAACGGATGTCTATGGCTTATCGCCAATCTGCGGCAACACTTAATCTATTGCGAGCTTTTTCACAAGGCGGCTATGCTAATTTAGAAAATGTTCACACATGGATGTTGAGTTTTGTTTCTAACAGTCCGCAGGGAGAACGTTATGAATTATTGGCAGAGCGTATTTCTGAAGCAATTGATTTTATGCGTTCTATAGGGATTACATCCAAAACACATTCTTCATTGCGTGAAACATCTTTTTATACCAGTCATGAAGCACTGTTGCTTGGTTATGAAGAGGCTTTGACTCGGATTGATTCAACTTCAGGAAATTGGTATGCAACATCTGGTCATATGTTATGGATTGGTGACCGTACGCGTCAGATTGACCATGCTCACGTTGAATATTGTCGCGGCATTAAGAATCCTATAGGATTAAAATGTGGTCCTTCCATTGAGCCTGATGAGCTTTTGAAATTAATTGATATTTTAAATCCTGAAAACGAGCTGGGGCGGCTTACTCTCATTACGCGCTTTGGTTATGATAAAGTTGAAAGTTATCTACCTAAACTCATCCGTGCTGTTGAACGCGAGAAGCGTGCGGTTATATGGTCATGTGATCCAATGCATGGCAATACAATTACTGCCAATGGTTATAAGACGCGTCCTTTTGATTATGTTTTAAAAGAAGTAGAGAATTTTTTTGCAGTGCATCGTGGAGAAGGAACTTATCCAGGAGGCATTCATATTGAGATGACAGGTCGTGATGTTACTGAATGTACAGGAGGGGCGCACGCCATTTCTGTGGACGATTTATCTGATCGTTATCATACGCAATGTGATCCACGGTTAAATGCAGATCAAGCGTTAGAATTGGCTTTTCTTGTTGCTGAACTCCTTAAAAAAAATCGCGTGACTGAATCGTTAGCAATTGCTGCTGGGGGGTAGGCAAAAATTTGCCTAATATTTTTAGGTCATTATGGCAGAAAAGAATTTTAAAAAATGATGTTTCCGATGATGAAGAATAAAGTTGTGGTTGCTAAACTGATGAAATGATACAAAGGCTTATGAAAAATGATATTCGGGTATCAATTGCCCAATTAAATCCTATTGTCGGTGATATTGAGGGGAATTTTTCTTTAGCTGTCATGGCGCATCAAAAGGCCAAAGAAGAGGGGGCTGATCTTGTTTTATTCACGGAACTTTTTATAAGTGCTTATCCGCCGGAAGATCTTGTTCTAAAACCTGCTTTTACAAAAACATGTGAAGAGACTGTTGAGAAATTAGCAAAGATAACCGTAGGCGGACCAGGAATTGTCATTGGTCTTCCATTAAGGCGCAATGGTAATATTTACAACGCTGTCATGGTTCTTGATGAAGGGAGAGTTATTGCCGAATGTTTGAAGTTTGATTTACCTAATTATGCTGAATTTGATGAAAAGCGTTTATTTTCTTCAGGTCCACGTCCTCAGCCTATTGTCTATCATGGAATTAAATTAGGAATAGTCATTTGTGAGGATCTTTGGAATGATTCCTCTCTTAGTACAGAGCTTAAAGATAAAGGAGCGGAAATTATTCTTGTCCTTAACGGATCTCCTTATTATCGTAATAAAACATTAAAACGTATAGACGTTGTTCATACACAGGCTCTACAATCTGGAGTGCCAATTATCTACGCTAATCAAGTAGGTGGTCAAGATGAGCTCGTTTTTGATGGTGGGTCTTTTGCCTTGAATGGACAAGGCAAAAAGATATTTCAAATGAAACACTTTGATAGCCATATTGCTTTAAGCCATTGGCAAAAAACAACGACGGGATGGCACTGTATTTCAGGTCCTAATGAAAGTCTTCTCAATGGATTAGCGGCTGATTATCAAGCTTGTGTTTTGGGGTTGAAAGATTACGTTAATAAAAACGGCTTTAAGGATGTTATTCTTGGTCTTTCAGGAGGAATTGATTCAGCCCTGTGTACGGCAATGGCGGTGGATGCTCTTGGTGCTGAGAGGGTTCGCACCATTATGATGCCCTATCATTATACTTCGCAAGAATCATTAAAAGATGCCAAAGAATGTGCTGATCTTTTGGGATGTCGTTATGAAATCATACCGATTGCACAACCTGTTGAGGCTTTTTTAAAGACAATGGCACCTGTTTTTTTAGGGTTACCCTCTGACGTCACAGAGGAAAATCTTCAAAGTCGTATACGCGGTACACTTTTAATGGCGCTTTCAAATAAATTCGGCTCAATGGTGGTAACGACAGGCAATAAATCAGAAATGGCTGTGGGATATGCAACACTGTATGGGGATATGAATGGCGGGTTTAATCCTCTTAAAGATATTTATAAAATGCAGGTTTATGCATTAGCGGAGTGGCGCAATAAAAATCACTTGCACAATTTGAGAGGACCAAAAGGAATGATCATTCCATCCAATATTATAGAAAAAGCACCCTCTGCAGAGCTGCGGGAAAATCAAAAAGATGAAGATTCTCTTCCGCCTTATCCTATTTTAGATGATATATTACAATCTCTTGTAGAAAATGACATGAGTATTTGTAATATTGTTAAACGTGGACATTCACGAGAAACTGTTGCGAAAGTTGAACAGCTTCTTTATGGTGCCGAATATAAAAGGCGTCAATCTGCGCCTGGTGTAAAAATCAGTTACAAAAATTTCGGACGCGATCGTCGCTATCCTATAGTCAATCATTTTCGCGATAAAAATTGAGTATTATTTTATGGTTAAAGTTCGTTTTGCTCCCTCTCCAACAGGTTATATTCATATTGGCAATATCCGTATTGCGCTTTTCAACTGGCTTTATGCGCAAGCGTATAAGGGAGAATTTATTTTACGCTATGATGATACAGATATTGAACGTTCTAAACAAGAATATATCGATGCTATTGCTGTTGACCTTGAATGGCTTGGTATTCAACCAGATGCAATTTATTACCAATCCAAGCGATTTAATCGATATGATGAAGTGGCAGAAATTCTCAAACAACGTGGCCTTCTTTATCCTTGTTATGAGACAACAGAGGAATTAGAGCGGCGTCGTAAAATCCAGCTTTCACGCAAATTGCCTCCTGTTTATGACCGTGCAGCATTGAAGTTGACAACAGAAGAGAGAAAAAACTTTGAATCACAAGGTCGTAAACCCCATTGGCGTTTTCTTCTTCCTAATTTTGAAAGTGATCCTTTACACACAAAGCGAACAGAAGTTTGCTGGAATGATGCAATAAAGGGAAAGCAGACGATTGATTTAGCTTCTCTTTCAGATCCTGTTCTTATTCGTGAAGATGGAACCTATCTTTATACATTGCCGTCTATTGTTGATGATGTAGATATGGCTATTACGCATATTATTCGTGGGGATGATCATATTACAAATACAGGCGCTCAAATTGCTCTTTTTAAAGCTCTTAATGCAGAATTACCGGTTTTTGCTCATACCAATTTATTGGCGACAGTTTTAGGAAAAGGATTTTCAAAACGTAATAATGATCTTTCTATTCGTTCTCTACGGGAAGAAGGATTTGAATCTATAGCTGTTCAATGCCTTGCCGTTTTGATTGGGACATCGCAAAATGTGCATCCCTATCCCAATCAAGCTGCGCTTTTAGAGCATTTTAATCTCCAAGATACGTCAAGATCCGTTGCAAAATTTGATATTGCTGATCTTCTTGCTTTGAATAGTCATCTTGTCCATGAGTTAACCTATGAGGAAGTAAAAATGCGCCTTAAAAAACTTTCTATTGAGGGAGATAAGGCGGAATATTTCTGGAACGCGATAAGAAGCAATATTAATAAAGTCAATGAGGCTGTTTTTTGGTGGAAAATCATTCATGATGAACAGAATTTTGATACAGTAGCACTAGAGGATCGTGCTTTTGTGCACCAATCACTCGATTTCTTACCTGAAGGTGCTTTGAATGAGGAAAGTTGGAAAATTTGGACAACAGCATTAAAAGAAAAAACAGGTCGAAAAGGAAAAGCTTTATTTATGCCATTACGTCAGGCACTTACGGGCATGGATCATGGACCTGAAATGGGAAAAATTTTGCAGCTTTTAGGGCGTGAAAAGGTAACGGAAAGGCTCTCTAGAAAATAAGAGCGGATTTTTTAAAAGTATTTTGTTCATTTCACTCTAAAAGAGAGTAGAGAACGGGTTTATTTGCACGTTTTTATAAGCATGAAAGCAGGAATATCATCACCAAATCCAATAGGTGTGTAATTCTTATTTTTTCGTGAGCGTTGTTGCTCAGATGGCTTCTCCTTATTATTTGCATTTTTGATATATTCTGTTTTATTCTCTTCTACAGATTTTTTAGTGTGAGCAACAGTCTCTTTTGGAGCAGTTTTCTTTGATGGTTTTGAAGATTTTTTCTTTACAACAATATCTTCTGTTTGATCATCGGCTATTAAAGTTGAGAGATCTCCATTGAGCCATTCAATTTTTTCATTACTCATTTCCTCGATGGCATTGATATATTTTTGATCAGCTTTTGTAACGATTGTAAAGGCTTTTCCGCTACGATTTGCACGCCCTGTACGACCAATTCGATGGATATAGTCTTCAGCATGTGTAGGAACATCATAGTTAAATACATGACTTACAGCTGGAATATCGAGTCCACGGGCAGCAACATCAGAAGCAACAAGAAGTGTAAGTTTATTATTTTTAAAATCAGCTAGGGTGTTCATGCGCGAATATTGGTCCATATCTCCATGAAGTGCCCCTACATTAAAGTTATGTTTGATGAGCGATCTAAAAAGTTCAGAAATATCTCTCTTTCGATTACAGAAAATGATTGCATTTTGAAGCTCTGCACCTTCATTTTGGATAAGCTCTCGTAAAACCGCTCTTTTATCCCATGATTTATTTCCAGATTTGACAAGCCGTTGTGTAATTGTGGTAGCTGTTGAGGAAGCTTTTGTAACTTCAACAGATACGGGAGAATGTAAAAATTGTTTCGTTAGTTTTGTAATTTCTGGCGCCATTGTTGCAGAAAAGAACAAAGTTTGACGCGTAAAAGGGGTTAGCTTACAGATGCGTTCAATATCAGGAATAAAGCCCATATCCAACATGCGATCAGCTTCATCAATCACAAGGATTTCAACGCCCATCAGGAGTAGTTTACCGCGCTCGCAATGATCAAGAAGGCGCCCTGGTGTTGCTATAAGAACATCAGCTCCTCGTTCAAGTTTGCGATCTTGGAGTTCAAAAGATACCCCACCAATCAAGAGAGCAACGTTTAAACGATGATTTATTCCGTATTTATCGAAATTTTCTTCAACTTGAGCTGCAATTTCTCTTGTTGGTTCTAAGATGAGCGTACGGGGCATTCGTGCTCTTGCACGACCTTTTTCAAGGAGAGTGAGCATAGGCAATACGAAAGAGGCAGTTTTACCTGTTCCCGTTTGGGCGATTCCTAAAACGTCTTTTCTTTGAAGGACATGCGGAATTGTTTCACTTTGAATAGGTGTCGGAGCTGTATACCCCGCTGATTTCACCGCATTAATAACCTTTGCGGAAAGACCTAAATCATCAAAACTGTTTAAAGATGGTATCATTTTTTTATCAACTGCTCTGTGATTTTAACTGCGCTATCTAATGATGATTATAACCAATATTCTACACTCTTTAAAAGTGTTAAGATGTTTTCACAAAAAAAATAACTATAACAATCATATACATATAAAACGCATAATACAATCATTAATAGCGAAATTGTTCTGATAAAATGCGCTCATCCCATGAATGATTTGAGTCAAAAAGGATTGAAGCTGTTACTTCTGTTGCCATTGAAATAGTAACTGAATGAACAGATTTAACTTCAATATTATCTGCAGCAGCATTTACAGGGCGTTTGTCAGGTTCAAGCATATCAAAGCGCACTGTTACTGTATCGGGAAGCAAAGCTCCATGCCAACGCCGAGGGCGAAAAGGGCTAACGGGAGTGAGGGCCATAAGGGGAGCCATAAGAGGTAAGATAGGTCCTTGTGCTGATAAATTATAGGCGGTTGATCCAGCTGGTGTAGCGACGAGGACACCATCACAACTTAATTGTTCCATGCGTACGTTGTTATCAATGGTGATGCGAATTTTTGCCGCTTGATAAGATTGCCGAAAGAGGGATACTTCATTAATTGCAAGCGCCTCGATAGAATCTTGACATTCAGATTTTGCAATCATGCGCAGGGGATGGATTTCTTTTTTATGTGCGGCAGCAATACGATTGGGCAATTTTTTTTCATGAAATTCATTCATAAGAAACCCTACAGAACCTTGATTCATACCATAAATAGGTTTGCCTGTGTTCATGACATCTCGTACGGTTTGTAACATTGTCCCATCACCACCGATTGCAACAACAATATCAGTTTCTTCCAGAGAAGAATGACCATAAACGGAAATTAATTTATGGGTAGCTTTGATAGCCTCCTCAGTTTCTGCGGAAATAAAATGAAAGCGACTTGGTAATGTAGCCATTTAAAAATTATCCTGATACTTATAATTTATGTTGTAACTTATTTTTGAGAGTTTTGAAGTTGTAATAAAAGCTCTTTTTATAATAAAAAGAGCATTGAATAAAGAGAAGTTATTTCAAGGTAAAGTATCATTAAAAAGTAAAAGGAATGCGTCGTTAGATAAATTACAAACGAGTAATTTTTTTATTAGAATGATAATTTAGCATTGAAGCTAAGAGTATGATTAGTTAAAAGACCATAACTGATTTTAATAATCAGTGTGAAGCACCCGTAGCTCAGCTGGATAGAGCGCTGCCCTCCGAAGGCAGAGGTCACAGATTCGAATTCTGTCGGGTGCACCAAATTTTTCAACTTTATATCATACTAAATAACAATATTATCTAAAAGAAGCCAATTTCCTCTTTTATGAAAATGGTTATTTGAGTTGTTTATTAAGTTTTGCAGCGAATAAGCAAATGATTTTAAGAGAAGTAAAATTTACGGCTGCGTATATAATTTTTCGGTTAGTCATTTTGAATATCGAGATAAAAAAGCAAGGTTATCTAAATATGCTTTCAATTTAACTATAAACATTTATAACATAAAAATACATATTAATTCAATATGTTATTGTAAAACTGATCTGGTGATGTTGATAGTAGACCGCTAAATATATTGTTTTGAGCATTAAAATAGATAGCTAAATTTGCTTTTATTCTATTTTTGGAGTTAAAGGCTGTTATGGTGATATGGAACGCGGATGAGAAATATCACCAGTTAAAGGAATAATAAGGGGGAAAAAACAACCGTTAAGATTTGAATTGTTTCAAAATGCTGTATTCGATATGGTTTTGATATGGGTATCTGGTGATTTCTCTATACACCAATATTGCCAGTTATGTTGGATGAGGGATTGTTTACTTTTAATCAACTTTCTTATATACTGAACGCTAATTATGGTGGTTATTTAGTTGGGAGTATGTTCTTTACGTTTGGCAGAATTGGGATTATATTTCTTGCTCCTCGCATACTATCTTGTGCAGCTATAGTGATGAGTGCACTTAATTATTTTCATGGCGTTAACACTTAGTCCTTTTGATCCGTTTTGCTGCTGGTGTTGCGAGTGTAGCAATGATGGTTTTGGGTTCTATTATGGTCATGCAGCATAGCCATATGGGCGGATTATTGCTTCGCTTTATGCAGGTGTAGGAGTTGGTATTCTACTACTAGGTAATGAATATGTTATTATTAGTTTGAACAGAGCGCTTGATGCAACAAACATTTGGTTTGGAGCTGGCTTAATGTCTGTTCAAAACTTTTAAAAACATACAGGTTTAATTATGATAACTATATCAAAAAACACCTCCGTTATTTCTTTCATTGCAAATGAAACCGCTCCTGTTAATCAGAAAAAACCATCCAAAATATGAATAGATCAATCAAATGGATTTCGTGACTGGTCATGTATACATATATTATCGCATTCGTGCTTTAAACGATTTTGGTGATGTAAAAAAAGCGATCTGGATGCTTTTATTGAAAATGAAAGCAATCTCTCTCATGATGGTAATTGCTGGGTTGCTGATAATGTCTGTGTTGTAAAATCTGGTTGTGTTTATGAAAATATAAGGGGCTATGGCAATGCTGCCATTGGTGGCTATGTGTATGGCAATACCCTTATATGTGATAAAACCCATGTGTATTTTGGTGTTCATGTTTATGACAATGCTCATCTTTCTTATAACGTTTGAGTTTATCATTAAGCGCGGGTTTATGGGAATGCAAAATTATCCGGTAGTGCACGTATTCATAGCAATGCCGCGGTTTATGATCATGCGGTTGTTAGGCAAGGTTTACGGCAATGCTAGCGTGGGGTGTCATACTAAGGTCTACGGCTCTGTTTATGGCTATGCCAAGATCTCCTGATTATATCGTGATTAGAAGTAATGTATATGGCAATGCAAGAATAAAAAGACATAGCGATTTATATTCGGTTCCCATAAATTGAGAGGTTTATGAAAGTGATGATGTTATCAAGATTGATAAACAGAATAAATGACAGACGTGGAGGGTGCTTCTTTGATGGTTATAAACGCATCATAAAAGAAAGCTGTGCCAATTGATATGAAGCTGCTTTTAAATAGAGGTACTACAGATCATACAAAAGAAGTCAATAATGAATGCATGTATACAAAACGTATCATATTGCAAACGCTCTATTCTATTGATTAAAACTGATCAAAAGGAACGTAAATGACAGATATGATCTTTAATCACTCATTTGAATTACAGAACCTATAAACACTTTATGTATGGCTATAAAGCGTATTAAGAATAACGCTCGCATTTTTGAAGTGGTCATTTGACACAAAGTACATTATCAAAATGTCTCAATGCTTGGTAGGTTCATATCAAGACTCTCAAGAGAAAATGCATATTAAGTGAATATTTGTAACAAAACCCGTTGTTTACATTTACGAACATTGGTTTTTAAAAGCAGCTTTTCATAAGACAATAAACAACCGCTTTTTATAAAATCTAAGGCTTTTAAACTGTTATAAATCTAGGTTTCAAACGTTTTTATAGAGATATCATTTTATGTCTTTAAACGTTCATTTAGTGAGGTTCTCATAAGCGTATTTTCACTTTGCATTTAAACTTAACTTCTCTGCAAATAAGCCGGTCCATATTTGGGCTGGCAAAATTAATCAGCTCAAATTTGAGCTCGTTAACTTTAGAATAGAGCATTCTTTAAACATTGTCGCTTTTGACTCAAAATTGAGTAAAACACCATGCCTTTGTAATATGATTGCAATCCTTTTGAAATTTATCTACTTATCTTTGTCTTAATAAGTATCCTCAAATTTGAGGGGACTTCATTTGGTTTCGTATTTTTAAACTGTAACTTTTAAAACGTTTTTTGCTTGTTTGCCTGCGTTATATCATTAAAAATCTTTTGATTTCTACGACATAACATTATCAATTTCATTACCTGTTGTGATGATAATATCTATATAATGTCTGCTTATTATTGACTAACTTTTTAGTAAGCGGCGCTTTAAATCGACTTGTCTTTAAATCCTTTTATGTGCCCTTAATGAATTAAAACCTATTCTATGATAGTTTCAAATGATTATTTCTTTTAAGGTTTAGCTCAAAAAAAGAGTAAACCCCATACCATTCTTTAAACGCATGCAATTTATGTTATCGATAATTTCAAACGATTACGTTTTTAATAATGCGATTTGTGTGTGATAAAAACGTATCATAAAATTTATGAACTGTTATGAATGATAGCTGCGTTCACTTCATTTGAATGTTTACATGCGTTTTATGGTCTATCCATACATGGTAATTGTTTATGAAAAATGGTTAATTAAATCACGTATAAAAGTGTAGATTTTAAATGGGATTCATATAGAATAATTGCACACAAACTATTGACTTTATTATATTTTTTTTATGAATAAGATTCCATCTCGTTTAGACGTTGCAAAAGAAATCACCAAAGACCTTATTGATAAGATTCTTCTCTTACACGGCGTTATCACTTTTGTTTGCAAAAATCTGCTTCGCTTTTGACTTTTGATATGGATACAACCTCTTTTGAGGTAGAGCAAAGAATTTTTTAATCATGGAGAGTGCAACAGTGTTCTTCAAAAATCTTGATTGGTTTGTTGAAAAAATTAAAGAGTTAGATAATTATTCAGCATGTTATCAACTCCCAGATTGTGAAGTACAAATTCTTTATAATGACGCAATTATCAAAGGTTATCCGTAAGTTGATGTTGGAGTTTCGATTAGTACTGGTATTTTATCTGCTGCCTGTATGGTAATTGATCCCTATCAATTCTCAGCACTTACAGGATCTACAACTTGATTTTTATAAAAAGGGGTTGAGAGTTTGTGAAGAAGGAATATATGCAGATTGGTTGGAATTAAGCTTGATTATGTCTTGAAATAGGCGATAGAAAAAATTGATCTTCATAAATGCTTTTATTCCAGATATGGAGCACCACCTTGGCGATAGAGTGAAGTTGGAGGCACATAAAGGTTATCAAGGTAGATGATGCAGATTATAGCTTACTTCATATTGGTGCACTGGCTTTATTGGGTGATGTTGCAACCTTACAATCTTATTATCAAAGTTTCAGTGCAGAGGATCATTTAGGCTTTGATGAAAATACCCAACAGATTCATTTTGAACGTGCATTGGCTGTAGTCAAAGAAGTAGTCAAATCTAAGCAACACAGCTACGCTTTCATTGCAAAAGTAGTAAAAAATATGAACCATCTGGAAGAAAAACAAAGTTCTTAATAAAAGCTTTCCAGAGAGGTGGAGTTTCATTCTTGGAAGGAAAAAAATAGCTAAATTTATCGAAACAAAAGCTAAGGAATAGCTCCTTAAGAAATATCAAGAAGATCTAAAAAGATTATAGGAGCCAGAGTCTGGTTTAAAGATGCCATCATCAGTTGAGTGAACTCAACAATGGTGGAGTTTTATCCATTGGCGGAAATCTGATGTTTGAAAGAGGCTTTCTTGATGTGAAGGTAATATTGTAATAAATAATTATTATAAATCAATATGTTGTATATATTCATTGTTTTGAGATTAATGACCATTGACAAATAATTTTGCACCATTTTCTCTCTTCCAGCTTTTCGTCAATCATCAATGAAAATTTTTTATAATGGAAAGTTCATTGATAATATAACTTTTGTATGTCATTATTTTACGCTTAAAAAAAATATAAAAATAATGAAATGCAATTGAGTTATCAGCTGCTTATTCTTTTCAATTTTTAATCATAAAAAAATCTTTTTATTCATTTTGCTTATAAAAAGAATTAGCTTTTTTCTGGTGATACAAGTGGAGAAATAAGGATTTTAGATATGTTTCTGCGTTCCATTTCAATCACTTTAAAGTGTAAACCATCAGTTTCAAAACTTTCTCCCTCATTTGGTAAATGACCAAACTGCCAAAGCATAAAGCCTGCCAGAGTCGTATAACGATCTGCTTCATCCACAAGGTTACGTCCAAGATAACCACTTAAACGGCGGATATCAGCATATCCCTCAACAAGAAGACTGCCATTTTCAAGTTGTTCTGCGATCATGAGTTCTTCATCGTCATCAGGAAAGTCTCCTGCAATAGCTTCAAGAATATCGGTTGGTGTTGCAATTCCTTCAAAAGATCCATGCTCATCAACAATAATTGCAAGCTGAATCGAAGAATGACGTAATTGCTCCATCAATCGTAAAACACTTGTGTTTTCATGAACAACGAGGGGTTCTCGCATAGCTTTTTTCCAATTAATCTTTTTCCCCTCAGCCAAATTCAAAAGAAGATCTTTTGTCAATGCAACGCCAACAAATTCATCCACTTTTTCACGCGCAAGAATTAAGCGGCTATGTTTAACCTTTTGTAATTCTTCACGCATTTCATTTTCATCAGCATTTAAATCTAACCACTCAATCTCATTACGCGGCGACATGATAGAGCGAACAGGGCGATCAGCTAAATCGAGAACACCACGAATCATCTCCTTTTCTTCTGGTCTAAACAATTCAGAAGCTGCGGCCTGTTCAGCAATAACATCTACAGTCTCAGCAAGGTGACTATCTTTGCTTCCTCCTCCTAAGAGCCTCAAAACAGCATCAGCTGTTCTACTGCGTAGATCATTCGTTTTAATCATTTTTTCACGGTTACGACGTCCAATTTGATTAAAAGCTTCGATGAGAACAGAAAAACCAATAGCAGCATACAAATACCCTTTTGGAATATGAAAACCAAATCCTTCAACAATGAGAGTAAAACCAATCATCATCAAAAAACCAAGACAAAGGATTACAATAGTGGGATGACGATTAATAAAACGCATAAGAGCACCAGATCCGCACATCATTACTCCCATAGCAGCTATGACTGCGATATACATAACTGCTGCCTGCTCTTTTGCAATCATACCTGTTGCGGTAATAATACTGTCTAGTGAAAAAACAGCATCCAGCACCACGACTTGGACGATTACTTGCCAAAAAACAGCATAACCAACGCCTGTTTTTCTTTCATGTGATACTCCTTCTAACCTTTCATGTAATTCTAGCGTTCCCTTTGCGAGCAAAAAGGCTCCACCACCGATTAAAATAAAGCTATGCCAACTAAATACAAAAGATGAAAGTGAAAGAATTACCCTATCGAGTCTCATAACCCATCCAATAACGGTAAGAAGGAAAAGCCGCATAATTAATGCTAAAGTAAGACCTATAAAGCGTGCGCGGTCACGCAAATGCAGTGGCAATTTTTCAGCTAAAATTGCAATAAAGATAAGGTTATCTATTCCTAAAACAATTTCGAGAAAAACCAGCGTGATCAAACCAAACCACGCATGGGGATCAGTGATCCATTCCATCATTCATTACCTTTTAGAAGCTTAAAAGCGCGCGATTGACAAAAAAAATTCATAGGCTTTTATTCGTATATTGGATCATGAACATTGAATGTAAAAAAACTTATATTCAAAGAAAAAAACAGCACAATATTGCTTGAATGCATGTGATTGTTGATAAAACAAAATGATGCCCCATCCCGCTTACAACCACAAGAAGGTTCTTCTAATTTTCGCTCGGGCATTATGCTCGATAATCCTCTAACTATAGGTTCTGTATAACAATCAGAACATTTATTTATAAAGCTTCTTATAATGAGTTTATTTTTATATAAGATCAAGTGGTGAATATCATATTTTTAACCTTACAGACAATGAGTTCATATAACAAACAACAAAATATCTAGACATCCACTCTTAGGAGCGTTATAGAAACGCTCATTCTCATTTTTTGAGAAACTTATGGGTGATTAGCTCAGTCGGTAGAGCAGCTGACTCTTAATCAGCGGGTCGTGGGTTCGATCCCCTCATCACCCACCATTTGGTTTTATACCGTAAATAACTTATTGATTGCGTAATTTTTTTAAGGTACGATTTTCTAAATAAAATTGGGCAGTAGGATTTCCCCATATCTGTTTGTTTAAAAGTGAAGATTGTTGATATAGCTTAGTCATCGGTTTTTGTACTTTTTAGGGGACTCAAAGAACTTCCAAAGGACATTTAAAGATCTTTTAATGCGTATTGTTTCTTTTTTTAAGTTGCAATTGGTAAGGAGAAGCTTCTTACCGACAATTGTGTTATTTAAAAAGGGGTATAAAAATCAACAGTTTTCACTTCTTTTAATATAAATTGATTAAAATTTTTTTGGATTTTTAGCATATTGTTTAAAGACAGAAGAAACTTTACACTTTAGTTGTGTCAGCAGCGTGGATATTTTTTGATAACTCTCCCGCTTAAACAAAAAACTTCTGTAATAATCATCAGTATTCCAAGAGGGTAAATCAAGATAAAATGAAGTAGTTAGCTGGACATACAAGGAATAAAATTATATCAATTTAATTGTTTAAAGTTAATACCTGTTAAACGAAAGACAATAAACTTTAATGAGGCTTAAAGTTTTAAAATATTAAGCTGTGTGGTTACGCTATGCTGTCTTTCCGTTAGCTAAACCTCTAAAAATATAAATATTAAGAAAGCTACTTAGATTCATTATAATATATTGATTTATAAAGAATTGATTATTCTTTGTTTGAAAAAACTTTACTATCATAAACTTCTTTTGTTTCAATCCTTCTTATAATAAATTAATTAAAATCATTCATTTGTGCATCATAAATGGGATTAACGTGTGGATAAAGACTATTGAAGAAAGGCATGAAAATAATTCTTATTAATGTTCTTAAGTGCTAAAAGTTATCATAACATTGGAAAAATATTATAATGGCGCAGGCTTGATCTTTTATTAAGTATAAAGTTGATGGTGCAACAATAGCTTTACTATTATACCATTTATGGGTACTGCTGTGTAATGGAGAAGAGCGTTGAGAGAGGTTTCTTAAAAAAGATATGTAAATTGGCAACACGATGGTGTTTTGTTCTTTTATAGGTACACAAAAAAGAAGTCATTGATAGCCTTTTATTTATTCCGGTGGTGTTTTGGGGACTCTTTTCCAATATTGTCGCGCCTCAAAAATGACGACCACAAATAATGAAAGGATGAGCGGTATAATCAAATAAAACATTCTAAAGACAATAAGCGCTGCAATAACATCGGTTGGATTTATATTGGGCATGCCTGTTATGAAGAGAGCTTCAAGAACTCCTACTCCTCCTGCTGGAGCATTAGAGAGAAGAGTTATCGTAAAAGACGCTAGGAAAACACCAAGAACAGATATAAAATGAATATCTGCGTTATGTGGGAGAACAGCATATATAATTCCTGCTGCTCCTAAAAGCTCTAGAGGGCTAATGAGAAGCTGTTGAATAACAATTTTCAGCCGTGGATAGGAGAGTTGAATTTTTTTACCTAAGCGTAAGGGTTTTAACTGAAGCCAGCTGCCAAACGTATAAAGTGCTATACAGCTGAGTAAAATTGCTCCAGCCGTTGTTCCGAGCCATTCAGGAAGTTCTTTATGAATGAGGGTGATAATTTCGGGTTGCAGCACCAAAACGATTCCCAAAAGTAAGATTGTGCCGATTACAAAAGTAAAAGAGCAAAAACCTACTAATATTGCGATTTCTGTTCCGTTTAATCCTTTCATTTTATAGGCGCGATAGCGTACAACGGCACCAGAAAAAACTGAAGCACCGATATTGTGTGAAAGAGCGTAGGTTGTAAATGAACATATAGCGATAAAAATCCAAGAAATTTTATGGCCTAGATGTTGCAAGGCAATTCGATCATATCCAGCAAGAGCAGCATAAGCTAGGAGAGAACATAAACAGGCTAATAACCAGTGCTGTGCATTTAAATTGCTCAAGCGCTCCAATACATCCCCAAATGAAATGGCAGAGAGCTTCATGTAAAGAATTCGAATAGATACCAGCATTGCTAAGATACCAATCAATGGCCATATAAATTGCTTTATTTTCACGATTCTGTATCCATTTTATGTTTTCTGTAAATTTTCATGATTGAGCATATTCCTTACAGATCTTCGTTCTGTTATATACTCTATAATGCCATTGGCAATTTCTTCATCATCTGTTACTACAACATCAGCACCTAAATCAATGAGATATGTTGTTTCTGTGTCGGATAATGCATGTGTGATTATCTGGATATCTTTCTTCATATCACGGATATTCACGATACATTCTCCTACTTCAATGGTACTTCGCATTGTAATAACAACTTTATGTGCATTATTTATATTTGCTGCGTTCATTATTTCTTGTTGAATGATATTGCCGCAAATAGCCTCAAAGCCATCTGCAATCGCTTTATCAGAGAGGCGTTTTGATTCTTCTACGATCACTATAGGTTCATCTCTATTTATTAAAGATAATGCAACACACTTACCGATACGACCATAGCCAATAATTACGATATGGTTGTTTTTTAAGGTCATCGGTAAAAAATCTTGGTCAGGATCTTGTGGATCAATATCAATAATTGTTTGGGTATTTTGTGAAGATGCAGAATTTTTTTCTAGACGTTTTTTAATTTTATTACAGGCAAGGAAAACAAGAGGATTGAGCAAAATAGAAAAAATTGCTCCTCCAAGAATTAAATCATGAGCGTCATTGTTTAAAAGTCCTAAGCTTAAACTTAAACCAGCAAGGATAAAGGAAAATTCTCCGATTTGGGCAAGGCTTGCAGAAATAGTCAAAGCTGTTGCATTAGAATAGCGAAAAGCTTTAACGATGAAAAAGGCAACAGCAGATTTTCCGATTACGATAATGAATAAGGTTGCTAAGAGAGGGAAAAAATGAGTTAAGAGTTTCTCGGGGTCAAATAACATGCCTACAGAAACAAAAAAGAGAACAGAAAAAGCATCGCGCAGTGGTAAAGATTCTTCCGCGGCACGGTGGCTTAATTCTGATTCGCTCATGACCATACCAGCAAAAAAAGCACCAAGAGAAAGAGAAACTCCAAATAAATGAGCGGCTCCGAAAGCTACTCCTAATGCAATAGTAAAGACGCTAAGACGAAATAATTCACGTGATCCCGATTGTGCGCTCATTTTTAAAAGCCATGGGATAACGCGTCGCCCAATGACGAGCATAAGTGCAATAAATACAATTACTTTTAGGATAGTGAGACCAAAAATACCCCAAATACTTAAATCCAACCATTGAACAAGAGGATCCAACGCTTCTTTTTTGGTATTGCTGAGGGCACTTGCCAAGGAAGGGATGAGGACAAGTATAAGGACCATTGCTAAATCCTCAATAATCAACCATCCAACGGCAATGCGTCCTTTTTCTGTTTCAATAAGATGACGCTCTTGCAAAGCACGTAGCAGGATAACGGTACTTGCTATGGATAAAGCAAGACCGAAGATCAAACTTCCACTAAAGCCCCATCCCATAATCAGACCAAGGCACAAACCTAGAAAAGTAGAAAATGCCATTTGTGCAATAGCAGCGGGGACAGCAATAGCTTTGACAGATAAAAGGTCTTTTAAGGAAAAGTGGAGCCCAACACCAAACATCAGCAAAATAATACCAATTTCAGCAAGTTGATTAATGATGACAGAATCTATTTTAAATCCGCCTGTATTGGGTCCCACAATAACACCAGCTAACAAATAGCCTACAAGGGGTGAAATACGTAAACGGCTAGCAATCATTCCCAAGAGAAATGCTAAACATAAGCCTGCAACAATAGTTGTGATAAGTGGTGTGTCGTGGAGCATGGATTATTTACTATTCTTGATCAAAAAGCGAATGAATGAAAACGACTATATTTCTATGAGAAGAGAGGCGAGATGTACCATACGCATTAAAGGGCATTTTTATTTCACTTTAATATTTGCACGATTATTTCGTTCACGCCACCAATTTCCTAGCAGGAGTAAAATAGGAGCAGCAATAAAGATAGAGGATGATGTTGCAATAATAATCCCAAAGACCATGGGTAATGCAAAATTATGAACAGCACTTCCACCCCATATCGCCATGGGGAGCATCGCAAGAATTGTTGTGGCTGATGTAAAAAAACAACGTACAAGAACCTGATTAATTGACAGATCAATCAGCTCGCGCAACGGCATTTTTTTATAAAGACGCATATTTTCGCGCATCCTATCATAGACGACAACTTTATCATTTATAGAATATCCAACAATTGTTAAGAGTGCGGCGATAGCCGTTAAATTAAAATCAAATTGAAACAAAGCAAAAAAGCCAATCATTTTTGTGGTGTCTAGAATGAGAGTGATAATTGCTCCAATGGCAAAGAACCACTCGAAGCGTAACCATATATAGAGAGACATGGCAATAGCCGCAAGAATAACAGCAGTAAAAGCAGCTGTGGCAAGCTCACCTGAAATTTTGGGACCAACAACTTCTATTTGATCGAATGTGGTATCGGGATAGATATTTTGTACAGCTGTTTTGACCTTATCAATGGCGGTGGTTTGTTGTGCTTCGCCACCGCTTTGTTTCTGCATGCGAATTAATACGGTATTTTCGTTATCAATATTTTGCAAGGTAACTTCACCAATATTAAGAGTAGAAAGCTTGGAACGCAGAGTTGCTAGATCTGCTGGTCCTTTCGTGGTAATACTCATTTGGCTTCCGCCAATGAAATCAATACCAAAATTCAATCCAGGCTTAAAAAAGAGAAAAACTGAAGCCATTGATAAAACAATTGAGACGCCAATACCAATGAAACGTGCTTTCATAAAGTGGAAAGTTGTGTTTTGTGGCATGATGTTGAAAGCAGAGTGAATATGCAATTTTTTAATTTTCCATTTACGAACGATCCAAATCATGATGATGCGTACAATGGTGATATTTGTAAACATGGAGATGATAATACCAAGCAACATTGTTACGGCAAAACCACGAACTGGGCCTGTGCCAAACCAAAATAGTAAGACGGTCGCTATAATTGCTGTAACATTTGCATCAACAATGGTTGCAAAAGCGTGTTTAAATCCACGATCTAGGGCTGCAAAAGCACCCACACCTTTTCGACTTTCTTCACGGATACGTTCATTGATAAGGATATTAGCATCAACGGCAATACCGATGCCTAAAATAATACCAGCAATACCAGGCAGCGTAAGCGTAGCACCCAAAAGACTCAGTGCAGCAAATGTTAAAATTGTGTGCAGAGCTAGTGCTATATTGGCAATTAATCCCCAAATACGATAGAGAAGAAAAATAAAAATTGCAACAAGAATAAAGCCAATTATGCCGGTGTAAAGTCCCATTTGGATAGCATCAGCACCAAGATTTGGACCTACGGTTCTCTCTTCAATGACCGTGAGTGGTGCGGGGAGGGAACCAGCACGAAGCAGAGCAGCCAGAGTTGAGGCTTCTTTGGGGTCAAAGTTTCCTGTAATTTGACCTTGTCCATTGGGAATGACACTATTGATGGTCGGAGCGGTTAAAACTTTATTATCCAGAACAATGGCAAAAGGACGGTTAATATTTTGTCGTGTTATATCGGCAAATATTTTTGCGCCAGCGGAATCTAGCGTAAATGAAATAATGGAACGTCCTGGTATTTGGGGGTCAAAACCTGCACGGGCATCTTTCAGGACATTTCCATCTAAAGCAATTTGATCATAAATTGCATAATGTTGTGTTGCATCAGTGTATCCAGGGAGAATAGAAACACCTATAGGGGGATTATTGGGGTCCACATTAGAAGGAACAAGATGAAAACTCATCTTAGCGGTTGTTCCTAAAAGATCACGCAGTTGTTTTGGATCTTGTAGTCCAGGCAATTGGACCATAATACGATCATTTCCGACCTTTTGGATGGCTGGTTCTGAAACACCAACTTGATCTATACGACGACGGATGATTTCTAAGCTTTGTTCAATAGCATTGCTGATACGGTCTTTTATACCAGCTTCTGTTAATGTGACGCGGAGAGTTTCATTTTGAGCACTGATCATGATGTTATGTTCTGTTGTGCCAAAGCTACTGTGTATGGGGGTTATTAATGTTTTCAAAGCAGAGAGTGCTTTTTCAGTTTGCGATGGGTCAGAAATAAGGGCAATAACGCTATCTTCAACAATACGCACACTTGAGGTGCGGATTTGTTTTTCACGCAATACATTGCGCACATTGCTTAAAACTATATGTAACTGATCGCGTTTTAACGTTTTGCTATCAACCTCGAGCAGGAGAGAAGAGCCTCCTTGAAGGTCAAGACCAAGTGCTACACGGGTGTCGGGTAAGAATTTCGAGTTTTTAACTTGTTCGTGTGAAAATAAATTGGGTAAGGCAACATAAATGCTGCTTAAAAGAATAAAACAATAAAGGGTAGTTAACCAACCAGGTGTACGCATGATATATTCCGTAAATAGGCAATCTAACAGTTATTCAAAGTTAAAAGCACAAGTAAAATAAGATGATCGTTTTTATATTCAAGGAAGAGAATTAAGTGTGTTCATTGGGAGGAGCGCGTTTATTTGAGAAATATTGTGTTTTAACGTTACGAAATCGTGTGTCAACAGCTGGAATCTTTATTAAAAAGAAATCCAATGTTAGGATTTTTTGAAAGGTCCTGATAAAAATAGATTCTGTATGGAGTGTTACAAGTTTTTTGTTTTCAGTTGTGGTAACATTCACATGGTCACACTTATGATGTAAATCAAGTCTATTCGTTTTAATGACATTATTGGTGTGTGATTGTTTGATTAAATAAGCACGTGTTTCTAGGTTGCTCGTCAAGAATACACCTAAACTGGATAGAAAAATCCAGGTTGTCAAAGGAAGAAAATCTTCTTTTTTGCAATAAAGGTGCAAAAAAAACATGCTAGAGTGCCTTCTTTAATCTTATTGAGTTCAGCTTATTTATCATTCTTTTATCTTATTACCAGTATTATAGGATAAGGGAAAGCTTTTATAAGATTATTCTATAAAAGTTGAAAATATCTACTTTATACCATATTTAAAAGAGAAAAATAAAATCCCTTTTGTGCTCATAAGGTAGATATGTATTCATTTTGTAGAAAAAACATCCACATACTTTTCCTTCTTTTGGGGATTATCTTTGTATTTAATTCTGGTGCATGGGGTAATAGGGGGGCACAAAATACAATTGTCGAACAAACGATAGCTTCTTATTCAGTTGATGAAATTATTCTGCAACAACAGTTGATTATTAAGACTCTTGAAGAAAATACTGAAACTTTAAAAAGAGATTTTGATAGAAAGCCAGAAGATGAGCGTGCTTTAGAAGAATTACGGTTACGTGCACAAGATATCAGTGAACGTGCTATTGAGGCAGCATTTGTTTTGCGTCCTCCTCTTAATGAGATTAATACACTTCTTGATCAATTAATGGAGCTCCATCGTGACGTGAAAAAACTGAAAAGCTCTGTGAAGGAATATTCCTATTTGATAGAGCAAAAAGCTAAAATTAACAGTATCATGCTTCGTTTTGAAGCAATTTTCTTAGCGGCAAATAGAATAGCTGAACTTTCTATTTCTCAATCTCGGGAGCTTTTTAAACGCACGCTTACGTATAGGCTTGAGTTTTCGATTCCGATGGTTAAACATCTCGTCCAAAAAACAAAAGAGGCTTCATCAGATTTTCTTGTGTTGTTAAATTCTTGGTGGAATTTTATATTTTACTTCAAGTTTTTACAACTATTTCTTTGCTTTTTAATTCCACTTTTTATTACTTTGGGACTTTCGTATTTTTCTCAAAAAGTTCTTGTTCATGTGTATTGCCACTTTACGAAGTCTAATGAGGAAATATCTTATTTACAACGCTTATTGATCGCCTTTATTTCAGTTCTCTTACCTTCACTTGTATGTATTCTTTGCGTTTATCTTGTGTTGTTTTTGTTTCGTAGTTTTAACTTAGATCCAGGTAAGCTTACAACAGTTTTTGATATGATAGGTTGTCAAATTATTTTATTATTTTTAATCAATCGATTAGCTGTTGTTCTTCTATCATCGAATAGGCCCCATGTGCGTCTTCTCAGTATTGCACCATCGTCTGCTTATCAATTAGTGATTTTACTCACTTCTTTAGGGGGTATTTTGGCATTTGACGCTGTTCTTGATAGTATTTATCAAATCATTTCAGCGCCTCTATCTTTAACAATTGCTAAAAGTTTTATTGCTGTTTTTCTTGTAGCGATATTGCTATTTATAATATCATTTGTACCTTTGCGGTTTAGACGTAGGCGTGTTCAAGAAGAAAAAAAAGAGCCATACTTTTGGCCATTTTATATACGCATTCCTCTTATTGGCTTGGGGTTACTGCTCTTTGTATTGAATTTTTTAGGTTACGTTGGACTTGCGCGTTTTATTACGCAGCAAATTATGATTGATGGAGCATTTTTAGTTCTCATGTATTTAGGAATACAAAGCGCTCAAGCACTTGGAACTAAAGACCAATTTATGAAAACAACGGTTGGTCATCTTTTGATGCAGAGGTTTCATTTAGAAGAAAAAACGATGAATCAATTGGGAGTTTTTGTGAGCGTTTTTCTCAATTTATTTGTTGTTATATTTTGTGCAATGCCAATTGCTGTACAGTTTGGATTTTCCTATTCTGATTTAAAAGCAGTTTTGTGGCAATCGGTGACCGGTTTTCAGATTGGAAATATTAGTCTTTCTTTGATTTCTCTTGTAACAGGAATTATTTCTTTTTGTGTTTGCTGGTTTCTTATTCGCCGATTTATTGGTTGGTTAGATAATGTGGTGTTGGTTCATGGAGAGTTCGATTCTGGTATACGTAATTCTATCAAAACAGTGATAAGTTATGGAGGCGTTGTTGTATCTGCTTTGACCGGATTATCAATGGCAGGTTTGGATCTTAGAAATTTCGCTCTTATTGCTGGAGGACTTTCACTTGGTATAGGTTTTGGTTTACAGAATATTGTCCAAAACTTTGTCTCTGGACTTATTATTTTAGTTGGAAGACCATTTAAAATAGGGGACTATATAGAATCTGGATCAGTAGGGGGTGTTGTTAAGCGTATTAGTGTGCGTGCAACGGAACTTGAGACAATTCAGCGTAAGACGATTATTATTCCCAATTCAAGCCTTATTAATAACAACGTTAGTAATTGGACACGACGTAATAAAGTAGGACGAATTGATATACCAGTTACTGTATCATCTAAGGTTGCTCCAGAGCATGTTGCTGAAATTTTGTTAGAGATTGCTTCTGCGACAGAAGGCGTTTTAAAAAATCCTATCCCACAGGTGAGTTTTACAGCATTTGATCGTAAGAGTTTTTCCTTTAATTTGGCTATTTATGTGCCTAATATTACCTCATCTTCTCATGTAACCAATGCTCTTCGATTTAGCCTATATAAGCGTTTTGCTGAGGAAGGAATCTTAGAATGCTGAAATATACTTATATTTTGATTACAGTTATTCTATTAAGTATTTTTACCATAACAGCTTTTGCTGCAACAGTGAAGAATACTGATTTAAAGATACAATCTCTTATTGTTGTTGAAGGAAGTATACCTTCAAAAATTTCTTTAAATACTCATCAAACAATTACAATTTGTATGAAGGGATGTTTTATAACTTTTCCTAATAAAGACCGTTTTGCAATAAAGGCAGATGATAATATAGAAATCAGTAGGGGAAGAGCAATTTTTAAATAAAATGATTGAGAATTTTTGTTTGGGGACAAGATTTAGAAGGATAATGATATTGTGTGTAATTAATAATCTCATCCTTTAGAAAATGGTAAAAAAAAGTATGATTTTAGTATAAAATGGGTGTTTTTTTATACTATGTAGAATCTACAGTATGCATTTTGGATGTACGAATATTGAGATATTTATAATATTGTTAATGAACGTCGATTCTCTAAAAATAATTACATCATTTTTAGAATTTTTTCATTAAAAAATGCATAAAATATACTATTTTGTGATTTTTTTGCAGTATTTTTAATACAAAATGTTTTATATTTCCTCCTTTTGAAAAGATAAAAGGTATTTTTATTAAATCTTTATTATTTTAAGTAATCATTATTATAATATTTTAAAATTTATTTGATAATATTAAATTTTGATGTAATGATATATTATTATAGTAGTAGATTGAAATGTAAATATAAAGGAGTACATGCGATTTTGCGGCATAAGATTTTATAAAACTTTGTTTTTCTAAATGTGATTTTTGATTATATTTAAATTTAGCAATGGGGTATAATTTTATGAATACAAAATTTATAACAGCATCTGTTTTTTCTTTGATTTCACCTTCTATAGTACAGGCTGCAGATGTGGTGGCTCACGAAGAGCCATTACATGTTGCCTCAGAAGTTGTTGCTTCTTCACCTTTTTCTTGGGCAGGTTTTTATTTCGGGGGGCAAGTTGGTGGCTTTTCAAGTAAGACTTCTGCAATAACGCGTGATGTTGATATTCCTCTCTATCCCGATGAGGAGAGTAAAAGTAAACCATGGGTGCCTGTCGAGAAGCAGTATATGCCTGAGCTTTCTGGATTTATAGGTGGTTTTTATGCGGGTGTTAATTTTGATCTCGGTAATAATTTTATTGTGGGGATTGATACGGATATGCTTTTAACGGAAAAAAAGGATACAAAAACAAGATTTCATGCAGATGAATCAAGTGCTGGTGGAACTGAAGGATCCGGCACTAAAGGATCCGGCACTAAAGGATCCGGCACTAAAGGATCCGGCACTGAAGGATCGGGTACTGAAGGAACGGGTACTGATACTGAGGAATTAGGTACAGAAGAAAAAAGTCGAAAAAAGGCAAAAATTGTCAGGAGAAAAGGTAGAGGCTTTTCTCGCTCTTCTGCAGAGGATAAAGAAGAGAAAGGCAGTTTAACGTTTAATCATACGTTAAAACAAAAATGGACAGGTGCTACACGGGTGCGTGTTGGGTTTTCTACGGGGCGTGTGATGCCTTATATTGCTGGTGGTGTTGCTTATGGACAGTTTCAGGATATTTTGTCGACAGTAATTACGGGAGGTGAGCCATTTAATAGGACATCGGATGTAACAAAAACGATGATTGGTTATACTCTCGGTGGTGGTGTTGATTTTGCAATGACAGATCATCTTGTTGTGCGTGCGGAATATCGTTACTCAGATTTTGGTAAAAGGAAATTCAAAGACGAGATTGAAGTTAAGTATAAGACGAATGATTTTCGCGCAGGAATAGCTTACAAATTCTAATTTTGTAGGATAAAGGAGCTTAAATTTAAGAGGTCCTATTTCTGTGATAGGGCCTTTATTTTTTAATTTTATGCATTGTAAACACTATTTTATGGTGAAAAAAGGGGGGCTCTGACTTTGAGTGAGAATGAGGAGGTAAGGAAGAGTTACTCAGATTCTTAATTGTTAAGAATAAAAAATTTTTAGTTCACGAGGTGTGGTTGAAACATTTGTTGGCAAAGAAGGATTGCTTCGTCTTTCATATTATTACAGTTATCACTTTATAATACCGTTATAGAGTTGCAAACAGTAAACTTAAAGAGAGTTTTTACTATCTAAGTAATGAGAAAATAAAGAAAATTCACATAGAGTGGTGCGGACGGCGTGCACGTTTGTGCAACAATTTTTTCTTCCCTTAGAACTCTCTACAATATCACCTGATAGCACAGTTTATCTTTTTTCTGTTTAATAACTAATTGTTTTTATTTTATTTTATTTATTAAATTGCCTTTTATATATAATCTTGGTACCAGATGAAAGTGCTCCAAGTGCAATTCAAAAGGTGGTTTTTAAAAGGTGGTTCGGAAGAACGTGATAGACCGTCTATCTTATCTGTAAAAAATCTATCTAAAGGAAAATATGCTGACAGAGCTGGTTTATGGCTTATCAAAACTACACCAGATCAAGGATGATGGGTTTTTAGGTTTGACCTCAATAAAAGACGACGAGAAATGGGATTAGGCTCTTGTCGCAATGTATCTTTAAAAGAAGCACTGTTCAAAGCTTTAGCTTATCGTGATCTTTTAGATCAAAGAATAGACCCGATTGGCCGAAAACAAAAAGAAAATTTGCGTCGGGCAGGGGGGATTTCT
The DNA here is from genome assembly GCF_042197445.1 of Bartonella sp. AA1HLJMS. NCBI lineage: Bacteria > Pseudomonadati > Pseudomonadota > Alphaproteobacteria > Hyphomicrobiales > Bartonellaceae > Bartonella > Bartonella sp. AA1HLJMS. Next base: position 77,711 of record NZ_JBHIRW010000007.1, read on the forward strand.
TTACGAGAAATTGCCTCTAGTGCTTTTGAAACCAAAAAAACGAATTGAAAAATGAAGGAAAAGCAGCAAGCTGGTTAACACCTCTTGAGTTACATGTTTTTCCTAAACTTGATGATACGCCAATCATTGAACTGACGCAAATTGATATAAAAGGATGCATTTTTCCTATTTGGAAAACAAAAAACGAAACAGCAAGTAAAGCTCTATCCCGCTTGAATATAGCTATAAAACATGCGGTGGCACTTGGTATAGATGTGGATATGCAATTAAAAGCAAAAGCTTTATTAGAAAAGTTTATTCAAAATACCCAAAATATTCCAGCTATGCCATGGAAAGAAATGCCTAAGTTTTTTCAATCTTAAAATGATGAGCTTGTATCACATCTAGCTTTAAAACTTCTTATTTTGACGTTTTTTTTATACCAATCAGGCATATTCAGAGATTTATGGATCAATATGGATTATCCCAAAAGAAAATATGAAGAGAATTGTTGGAAAGGTTTCTGATTTTCATGTGCCGCTTACAGATGAAGCGTTTGCTGTTATTGAAAAAGCAAAAAAATGGTTTTTTATTTGTTGAGAGTTTTGGAAAGCCTATATCTGATGTAGCACTTTCTAAATTTATGAAAAACAAAGGTTTTAATTATAGACTTCATGGTTTCAGATCGATTCTGCGGGACTGTATAGCAGAGACAACGTCAACACCATTTGAAATTGCAGAATCTGTTCTTGCGTATTCAGTTGGGAATTCAGTGACAAAGGCTTACATGCGGACGGATTTTTTAGAATAGCGCCGTGTTCTCTCAGAACAATGGGCGTCTTTTATATCTGGAGAGGCTTGATAATTGTTATGTCTATTGTCGCGTCAGGTATCTAAGAAACATTTAAGCGATTAGCGGATAGATTACGATATAATCTCTCTTTCCTCGCTTTAAAAGCGGGGAGGGGGTAAAGCTTTCAGTTTTTGGTTAGCCACTGTTTTATAATGTGCAAAGATATTGTCTATCGCATCCATAAGGCGTGCAAAATCAAGGATAAGCAAAAAAAGAAAAAATGCTATCCACTTCATCAAACGAGACATCATTTTCACACTTTGATAGGTAATGATCATTTCTTGAAGCATTTCTTTTTCTGATTCTGTAAGCTCTGTGTGTTTTTTGGATTTTTTTCTAACCATGTTTCCACCCACATAAGTGTTCACCTAGATTATTGTGCTTTAAGATCTCTCTTGCTAAATTGGAACTGATGGCGTTCAGATCTTTCTTGTCTAAATAAATTGGCAACCAGCCAACACAAGAAGAAGCATATTTATTTGTCGTGCAACCAGTCAGAGAGAGGGGCATTTGGGGGATTGGTCACACAAAGAGCCAATGAGCATCAATTTAGAGGTTGGTGATGACAGAGTTTGAACCTTTATCCTTTTCACAGATTCCCCCTCCACAACTCCCTCTGCCACAAATTATTGAAGAGCTTTCTGTTGAAGCAATTTTAGAGCAAAAGATCACGCGTTTGACTGAGCTTTTTGCGGCGCATCATATTCCTTATAATGTGGAAAAGACGGCTTATGATCCCGTGGTCATTCAATTGCAAGCGTCCGCTTATGAAGAGTTGCTATTGCGCCAGCGAATTAATGAAGTGGCGCGGGATAATTTACTCACATTTGCGCGTGGAACAAGTTTAGATCATTTGGGGGATTTTCATGGGGTCACGCGCCTTTTGGATGAAGATGATGAGCGTTTGCGCCGCCGCATTCGCTTGAATAGACAAGGACATTCCACAGGTGGCACAGCGCCACGTTATCAATATTTTGCCCTCTCAAGCGATATCCATGTCAAAGATGCTTTTGTTTATCGTGAGGGTAAAAGTCCGCTTATTCATGTTGCGCTTTTTAGTGACGCTCCTTCAGGGGTGGCTGATGAGGCTTTAATTGCAAAGGTGCAAGCCGCCCTTGATGCCCCCCATGTTAAAATGACCAATGACCACATCCTTGTGAAAAGCGCGGTACAGCG